>PCUD01000081.1:29413-30090 GCA_002786785.1 Ignavibacteriales bacterium CG18_big_fil_WC_8_21_14_2_50_31_20
ATATTTTTATGGACATTTGGCACATTATTTGCGATTCATTTTGTAACATCTTTTCTTGATATAAACCAATGGATTGAAACTAATTTATGGGTTGTTCTAATTATTGCTGTTTTGGTTGGAATTCTTCCAGAATCGGGTCCGCATTTAATTTTTGTTACACTTTTTGCCAGTGGAACTATTCCATTTTCAATTTTAATTGCAAATTCAATTGTTCAGGATGGTCACGGAACAATTCCACTTTTGGCGTTATCCAAAAAAAGCTTTATTTATTTGAAAATAATAAATTTAGCAATTGGATTATTAGTTGGCTCAATAAGTCTTATTATTTAGTACTTTAGCCTAATTCGGCTTAGCTCTAGTGTTATGTTAACTAAATACTAAGGCTGTCATTTCGAAGGAGCGTTTTGTGCAACTGAGAAATCTCAATACGTGTGGAGTTAAGATTTCTCACCCGACAAATTACGTCGGGATTCTCACAAGGGGATTCTTCGAAGAAATGACAGCTTCTTTTTTAACTATCTATTCTACTAAATAAATCTGTTATAATTAGAACTCAGTCTTAATTCCAAAACTTAAAAAATGGTTAATTTGCTTGCTTGCAAAATATAACTCCATAACTTTTGGCAATAAGTTTTTGGAAGTAAGCATTTTGGAATCCAACGGCTTAAGATAGTAAA
>PCUD01000055.1 GCA_002786785.1 Ignavibacteriales bacterium CG18_big_fil_WC_8_21_14_2_50_31_20
TCCCGCCCAAATTCTCCCATTATTCTCAACCAAAAGTGAATAAATAATATCACTACTTAAACCCATGCTGGAAGTTATATAATTGTATTTTCCATTTTGTAATATATTAATACCGCCGCCATAAGTACCAATATACATTTTGCCAGATTGGTCTTCAGTAATTGAGCTAATATGATTTAGAGAAAGACCACTTTCTTCCGAAATTAGTTCGAATTTATCTTTATCAATCGAAAGTAAACCAGCTCCACCATTTGCAGCCCAAATTTTACCATTTTTGTCATTATATAAATATCTTACAACATTTGCTCTTATTTGTGGCACATTCGAAGAATTAAATACTTTAAACTGATTTCCATCGAATCTAACTAATCCATCACTAGTGCCAAACCATATAAAACCGTCATAGCTTTCTATAATATCATAGACGTTATTATTTGGTAATCCATCTTCTTTTGTCCAGACTTCTATTGAATATTCTGATTGCCAATTTTTGGTATCAAAATTTAATTTGAACTGTGCATTTATTTGGCAATAGAATATAAACGCATATAACGAAAAAGTTTTAAGTGTTGATTTATTTATCATGTTTTAAAATAAAATAATCTAACCACAGAAAAAAGAGATTATTTGTCGATTTTTGATTAATCACAAGTTCACGTCAGCATTGACTTTCCCTATTTTTAAGCTTGTTATTTTAATTCTATTGCATTAGGCTTCTTTATTGTAAAGTTACCAACAATTTTGCCAAATTCATTTGGTTTTGGCTTACTATTTGGAATTCTTATTGTGCCATCTCTTTTGAAAAGACCAGTTGAATAAAGCCTCGAGTATTTCTGTTTTTCGTTAATTGAACATCCACTCTTTTGCCAGTGATTTAATTCCAATTATTATTCTTAATGAAAAACAATATTTTGGGATATACACTATTTTAGGAAAATCATATTCTTGCTTTCCTTGAAATTACCACTTTGTAAAGTATAATAGTAGATTCCACTTGATAAATTTGATGCGTTAAAATTAACTTGATATTTTCCAGCTTTTTGCGTTTCATTTACCAATGTTGCTACCTCTCTTCCAAGTATATCGTAAATCTTTAATGTTGTTTGTGGCACATTATAATATTCCGTGCTACGAGGTATCGAATATCTTATTGTTGTGCTTGGATTAAACGGATTTGGATAATTTTGTGATAATAAATATTCTTGCGGAACTTCAACTCCAATTTGTTTTACAGATGTAGCAATTGCTGTGTATCCTCTATTATCTGGTGTGTTTCTGTATTTAGGCCACGAAGTATTTGCAAGCCCCATGCTTTCGCTGTTGATAGCAATTAGTTTTGTATCAAATCCCACAAGAACAAGTCCATCTGAAGTAATAGTTGGAAGTGAATATATAGGTTCATCCAAAGTCAATTCCCACTTAACTGTTCCATCAGGGTTAAGTGCATAAAACCTTGCTTTAAATGGAAATACTTCAACATTTCCACCAACGTAAATAGTGCTATCAGCACCTACCACAGGTGTTATATTTAAAATTGAAAATAGTGGATAAAATTTATTGAACTGCCATTTTTCAGTCCCATCTGGGTTAACTGCATATAAAATACCTTCTACAGAATAGATAAATATAACTCCATCATAGCCAATAACTGGTGAACCATAAATATCATCACCTGTTTTAAATTTCCATTTTAATGTTCCATCTGGATTAGTAGCATAAAGGTAAGAATCTGTAGAACCGATATATATTGTGCCATCTGCTCCAATTGCTGGAGATGAATAACCGCCACCTCCTTCAAATTCCCATATCACGGAACCATCTTTACTAATTGCACTCAAATTACCATCAAACGGAAGAAATATTATACCATTAGCATCAATTGCTGGGCTACTATGTCCAGAATAACCAAATGATGTTTTATTCCAAATTACAGAACCATCGGCTGGATTTAATGCTTGCAACTCGCCCATTGATGTTGTAATAACTATTGAACCATCAGGGGCAATTGCTGGAGCTGCTTCTGTCATACCAACGGTTATATCTGTAACCCATTTTTCTGTTCCATCTGGATTTACAGCATAAACCATTCCTGCAAGACCACTAAAATAAATTGTTCCATCATGTCCAATTGCTGGGGCAAATCTAACATTAGATGCTTCGCCCATAAAAATTGCTTCGTATTTCCATTTAACGGTGCCATCTGGATTTATTGCATGTAAAAATCCATCAAATGAGCATATATAAATAGTTCCATCATTAGCTATTGCAGGAAGTGCTTTAACATAATCATCGGCTTCATAAGTCCATTTTACTGTACCTGCAGTTTGTGCAAGGACAAAGCTTGAAAGCAAAATAAAAAGTGTTATTATTTTTTTCATAATTTGTTTCCTATATGTTTATAGAATTTTCATATTTATTTAGTGTTAGAAATATTCAATTATAAATTTCATGTTTAATTTATAATATAAATTGATTTTAATTATTGTAAATGAGAGTTCAGTATACTTCAGTCATTATCTGCTCAATTTTTATTAGTATTTGAATACAAAAAATTAACGCAGTTTTCTGTTAGACTTGAAAAAAGTGGGAACTAAACCACCAAGGTTTACAAAACCCTGGTGGATAGAATATTCTATTTTATCAAAATCATTTTTTTGCTTTCAACAAAACTGCCAGATTGTAGTTTGTAAAAATATATTCCAGAGCTTATTCCTCGTCTTACGGATGAAGCATCAAATTTTACACTTTGTAAGCCTGCATTTATTTCTTTGTTTATTAACTCTGCTACTTCTTCACCAAGTATATTGTAAACTTTTAGACTCACCATTCCAGCTTTTGGTATTGCAAATTGTATTGTAGTACTTGGATTAAAAGGATTTGGGTAATTTTGAGATAGTGAAAAGTTGGATATTGTTAAGTCATCCGTTTTAACATTTGTTACAATTGCAAAATATGCATCTATTTCTGTTCCATCAAAAAGATATGATTGACCATGTGTTTCATATTCTGTGTACCAACCTTTAGTATCAAAAAAATGGAACTCACCTTCGCTTAATAACCAATTTTGTGTATCCCAATATTCGGATAAACCGTGGAATGATCTGCCATCTCCAGAATAGTTATATGAAAATCTGTTATAATTTTCCCAGTTATTTCCATCCCAAAATGATATCAAATTTAGTGTCATATAGTTGTTTGAATCAAATGTTATAGAGGTTTTACTATCATTTTCCCAACTACTTCCAGCCCACATTTTAGATTCTTCCATAATTCTGTTTTTATTATTATCATATGTATAAGTTATTGCAAATTCATTTTGCCAGTTATTGTTTGAACCCCAATAGCTTATAAGTTCTGAAGTTTTATTATTGTCTGAATTATATTCATAGGTTGTTAACTCTGAATTAACCCAATTACCACCATTATTTTCTTCAATTAGTTCTGAAATTATATTGTCATAAGCATCATAAGTAGTAGTAGTTTTTGTATTATAACTATAACCCATAAAAGAACCTTGCGATATCTCAGTTGAGGTGTGGTTTGTCTCATCATATGAAATAGTACTTTGGTCAGTAGTAATCCAATTTTCGCTTATCCACATTTCTGTTATGGAACTAGATATCATATTCCCTTCATAAGAAAGAGTATATTTTAAATAATTTTGCCACTGGTTTTCTATCCATATCTTACCTAATCCTCCAACAAAATGACCATTAGCATCATAACTATATGTCATAACCATAAAATTACTCCACTCATTTCCATTCCAACTTTGCCATAAATATGTAGACCAATTCATGAATGATTCATTAGTGTAAGTATAAATATGCCTCTCCTTTGTCCCATCCTCTTTAGTTACAATAGCACTATCAAGCATAGATTTAGTGTCTAATAATACTGGATTTAACATTTGTTCAAATAAATTTTTAATACTTTTTGTGTCCTTAACTGTTTGATTTCCACTATTCGATTCTACCAGTATATGAGCGCCCACTTGTTGTGCTAAATTTACTCCAGATAAAAGTAGTACTATAAAAAGAGATAGTAATTTAATTTTTTTCATTTTTCCTCTTGAATACTTTAGTTAATTTTTAAAGATTTTATTTAATTTTATAGTAATTTAGCATATAAAATAATTAATAGTGTTGTCGACAAGAATATGGTGGTTATTAATTACCATTTGCCTAGTTCCAAGAAGAATTTCAATAAATAATCTAATTAAGTTTTCTGTTTAATTTTAAAAAATGATTAAAAACCAGTTTAGATTCTTAAAAATAGTTGTTATCCTTATAATTGCTCCCTTGAGTATTTTTTCACAAAACAATTATTCTCAATCCACAATTGAAAAACTCCATGAGCTTCGAGAAAATGTAAACATTGCTTTTGAAAAGGATGATTCTCTTTCAATTTCACGAGCATATTATAAATTAGCATTAAAATTTGATTATATAGGTGAAAGTGATTCATGTGATTATTTTTATAGGAAAGCACTTTCAATTGCCAATAATATCAAAAATAGCAAAGCAATAGCGGTTATTTCAAATTCACTAGCTACCTCATATAGTGATAAAGGATTGCATGATGAAGCCGAAGAAATTTATTCTGAAGTTGTAGACAGATTTTTATCACTTAAGGATACATCTGCCGCCGCTGGTGTAATGCTTAATCTTTCCGCAGAATATGTTGATATTGGCAAGTATGAAAAAGCTTTGGAAATTGCACTAAATGCTTTAGATTTCAAATTATCAGTTGCTGATTCGAGTAATATTGCAGCCTATTATGTTCAAATTGGAGTTCTTTTTAACTCTGTTGGAAATACAGCAAAGTGGATAGAATATATTCAAATTGCAAATTCCCTTGCAAAACAAAACACAAAGTATGGTGATTTTTATAGACGAATGGATATATTAAATGAACTTGGAGCATATTATTTAGGCGAAGAAGATTATGAGAAAGCTGAATGTTATTATGACACTCTTTATACTCAAAGTTCTAAAAATGATTATGTTGCAGGAATTACAAGCTCTCTTTCAAATCTTATCCCAATTTTGAAAAAACAAAATAGATATTCGGATGCATTAGAATTTGCGCAAACAGCTTTTAAACTTTCAGAGAGTTCAAAAAAAACCTACAAAATCATTACTAGTTTAATTGAAATTGCAGAACTTAATATTCTACTGTCAAAACCTAGATTGGCTGAAAAGACTTTATTAAAAGCAATGGAAATGGCATCAAAATTTAATTTTCCAAATGAATTAATAACCGTTTACAATCTGTTGTCAGAAATTAATTCTGAATCTAAGAATTATGCAAAAGCATATTTTTATACTAAAAAGTATCAAACTTTAAAAGACTCCATAGAAGGGAAAAATACAAAACAAATAATTGCAGAACTTGAAACGAAATATCAAACTGAAAAAAAAGACAATCAGATTGAGCTTTTAAACAAAGAAAATTTAATACAAGAAGATAAAATTACTTTTCAAAATAGAACGGTTATCGGATTAATTCTTTTTTGTGTTTTGGTAATAACTTTATTTATTCTCTTCTACACGCAATCAAAATTGAAAGCACAAAACAGAGTATTAAATATACACCAAAAACTGTTGCGCTCTCAAATGAATCCTCATTTTATATTTAATGCCCTAATTGCAATTCAGAATTATATTTTGAAAAATAAAAAGTTTGAAGCTTCAGATTATCTTGCTCAATTTGCCTCGTTAATGCGCTCAATTCTTGAAAGTTCACGCGATGATTTTATTCTGTTAAGCAGAGAAATTGAGCTTTTAGAATATTATGTCTCGTTGCAACAATTGAGATTTGAAGACTCATTTAGATTTAATTTGGAAATTGATAACAATATTGATGTTGAAAATTTACAAATTCCTCCAATGTTAATTCAACCATTTATTGAAAATGCAGTTGAGCATGGTTTAAGAAAAACTATTGATGCTGATAAAATTCTTTCAGTTAAATATATTTTGGATAATAATTCTCTTAATATTTATATTGAAGATAATGGAATTGGAATTGAAAAGAGCCTGGAGAATATGGGAAATAAACATCAATCTTATGCAATGGAAATTACCAAAGAACGTTTGATGAATATCACAAAAATTTATAAAGAAAATATACATATTGTGATTCAAGATTTATCACAACATGAAAATAGACGAGGAACACAAATTAAATTTATAATTCCTCTAAAATTAATGACTCGGAATGAAAATGATTAAAGCAATTATAATTGATGATGAAAAAAATTCGAGAGAAGTAGTTTCTGAATTGCTAAAAGACTGTTTTAACGAAATTAAGGTTGTTGCTAAAGCTGGTGATGTAAAAACTTCAATTGCCGAAATTGAAAAACACAAACCAAATCTGCTATTTCTCGACATTGACTTACCAGATGGAACTGGTTTTGACATATTGAAAAACGTTGATTATTCTAACATGAAAGTAATTTTTATAACAGCTCATCATGAACATGCAATAAAGGCAATTAAATTTAGCGCATTCGATTATATTCTTAAACCTGTTAATTCGGGCGAACTAATTAAAACAGTGCGTAAAGTTCTTGATGAACATAACGCTGTTAACAATGCTTTAAGATTTGAAGCTATTCTTTCTAATTTTGGAAATTCCCTACCTGAATTAAAAAAAATTGTACTAAAAACCTCCGATAGAATTTATTTAGTAAATGTTAAAGATATTATTCGGTGTGAAGCTGAAAATAATTACACAGTTTTTTATCTTGCAAATGGAACTAAAATTATGGTTTCCAAAACAATTAAAACCTACGAAACATTATTGCCTACTCATGATTTTATTCGCGTTCATCAATCACATTTGGTAAATGTAAATTATATTCAACATTTTGATAA
>PCUD01000073.1:0-1887 GCA_002786785.1 Ignavibacteriales bacterium CG18_big_fil_WC_8_21_14_2_50_31_20
TTAGATATGTTTTCATCGTCCTATAAATTCCTTGTTTTTTTTCTTTTTTCTTGTCATTGCTCCCTTAAAACAGTTAAAACGCTATTATAATTTGGCAGTGGTATTTAACACTTTTTTTCGTATAGTTTTATGCTTTTGTGTCCATTCATCTTTGTTTTCTGCTTTCAAAAATTATTCGTGTTAATTTGCGTAATTCGTGGCAAATTTCTTTGTCCCCTTCAAACTTCCCACAAAACAGTTATAACGCTATTATAATTATGCATAGCAATATTTGCTTCCATAATACGGATATTTTGGTTTCCGTTAAGAGAATAATCCTCATTAAACCATGCAAAAGCGGGAATATCTTCTTCCTTTGGAACTTCGGCAAAATTACGTTTCATTTGGTCAAAAGAACATAAATTAAGTTTATAATTATGCATTGCTTTATGTAAGTCAAAGGCGTAACTCATATTGTGTACTTTTAATCCATTACGTAAAAATTGATATGGGAAAGACTTATTTATAGAACTCCACTTAACCACACCATCGGTACTCATAATTATTGCACATGGGGCGTTACCAATTTCGGCATATCTAAAAGCTGCTGCGGATAGTGAAACAGTAAAATGCTCTGCACACTCAGAAAGTAATGTTAAACTAAGTTTTTTGCTTTTAGTAAACTCCTCAAACCAAGGCTTATGCATAAGTAATTCGGCTGCAAAATCATTAGCAGCAGTTTCTGTCCGCGAAGTTCTTTTTACTCCCAAAACATCTTCAAATCCGCATTCAAATATTCCTCTCGCCTTGCTGTATCCGCCTTTGGCGTTTAAGGGGAAGTTAGGCTGGATTAATGCTTTCTCCTCTCCCTTTGGGAGAGGTCGGGTGTGGGCTTCATTCTCAAAATGTCCAAGTTCATGTGCTGCGGTAAATATTTTTTGCGTTTCACTTTCAATATTACTATTTACTGTTACTATTCCATTTTCAGCCGTAAAGACTATATTGCCAGCAAGTCCATCCAAACTCTCTTCAATATACACCAACCCCTCAGCATTAAGCAACTCCTCAAGTGAATACTGATTCGGTAATTTTATGCAATACTTTTCAATTAGCTTACAAGCATTAGCTACAGCTATATTATTTTTTTCAAACATCTATTTCCCTCTTTAATAACAATACCTTTCTCAATCTATAAAAACAAACAGCTTTTCACTTCTTGTCCCGTGGAATGCTTTCCTGCCCCATGAAATGCCTGCCCAGTGAAATGCATGTCCAGTGAAATGCCTGTCCAGTGAAATGCCTGCCCAGTGAAATGCCTTTATCTTTTCTATTTCACATGGGCCTTTATCTTTTCTATTTCACATGGGCTTTCATCTTTTCTATTTCACATGGCTATTTCTTTTTTATTCCATTGGGGTGCTTTTTCTATTCCACTGGGATTATTCCAACAGTATCTACTTGTAAGTTTTGTCCTTCACTTTGAGCTTTTAACTTTGTCCTTTTAACTTCCTGTCCCATGTGGAATGCCTTGTGTTTTCATATTCCATTAGGTTTTTCCTTGTCTCTTTCCAATTTGTCATCTATCTTCCGATGTTCCTTATCGGAATCGATTCCGATGCTTTTGCGTTTTTTGCATCCCGATGCTTTCTATCGGGATTATCGGAAGAGGAATCTTCAGCAATCGCATCACAAAACAGTTTGTCATCCCGAACACGCCTTTTGTTCCTGTCATCCCGAACACGCTTTTCGTGAGGGATCTCCAAAATTACATCGCTTTAAAAACCTAGATTTATATTCGTTGCGCTCGCATGAGATTTCTCTCTCCGTTCGAATTGACAAACCAAAACCATGTTGTCATCCCGAACACGCTTTTCGTGAGGGATCTCCAAAAATTACATTGCTTTAAAA
>PCUD01000073.1:1901-8674 GCA_002786785.1 Ignavibacteriales bacterium CG18_big_fil_WC_8_21_14_2_50_31_20
TTCGTTGCGCTCGCATGAGATTTGTCTCTGCGTTCGAAATGACAGACAAAAACAACCGCATGTCATCTCTTCGCAGAATCCCTTTGGGAGATTCCAATATATTTGCGTTTTTTGCATCCCGATTCTTTTATCGTGATTATCGAAAGAGCAATGCCTTCAACTTAAGAATTAACCTGCACCTAAAGATTTCGGCAGTGGCTTTTTTAAACATAGCACAAAATAATCCCCTCTTGAGAGGGGAAGATGCTTTAGCATCAGGGGTGTGTTCTTCTCTCAAAACATATTGAGTTGCTTAAGTTTACAGCATTGATATCGGAAGAGATATCTCCACAATAGCCTCAAAAACAACATTTCTCTCTACTTACAAAATAACATTCTAAACTCTTTCACTTTTATCTTTCTACTTTCTAATTGTTTTCTCCCCATTCAGCTTATCCAAAATACGTAAATTTTTGCTAATCACCTTTTTATCATCTTCAGATAAATCACCAATATTTCTCGCTGCTAACCTAAAGTCAAATTCATCACCTAAAGCAACATTAGAAGCACCATCTTCTTCAACTTCTTTTTTTGCCTTTTCAAAATTTGTCTTTAATTCTCTTCCTTTTTCAATTTTTAATTCGGCTTTAGCATTTTTCAACAACTCCATAATCCTTTTCTCAGATTCCTCAACATTTATATTTGCATTTTCCAACTCTGCATCAATCAACTCAATATCGTCATCCATAGAATCTAAATAAAAATCCAAAATATTTAAAATTTTACTCTTCTCCATGCCAGTCACTCCCAATTTGTTCTACTTAAACTTTTTCCCTTTTAATAAAAGTTCTTAAGTTTATCGTAAATTATTCCTCTAGCCATTATTCAATTTTTTATTTTTGGCCTATAACTTTAGCCATTTTTAATTTAATTCTTTTCTTTGCGTTTTCAACATCCTTTACGTCAAGTCCAAGATTTTTAGCAATGATTATGTTTGTTTTTGAATGTTCCATCATTTCCTCAAAAACAAAAAATGCTATCTCATCCCCTTTTAGCTCTTCAAGACATTTATCAACAAGCTGTTCAAAACTTTCATTTACTAATTTATCAGCGGGATAATTGTAAATATATTCAGTTATTAAATCAATAAGGAGCGTGTTCGATTCCTCGTCTGCTTCAATAGGGGTATAGTTGTAATTATCCTTTTTGTTCCGCTCATTACGCAAATAACTAAATATTGCCATTCTTAAAAATTTTAAGAAATCTGGTACCTTGTTGTAATACCATTTCCGCTTAAGCTTTAAAATTTTCTCAAACACATTCTGTAAAGTATCATCTGCCAATGGTTTTTGTTTTGTTTCAACAAAAAAAAGAACATTTGTTATATGTAAAGTATAATAGAGTAGCCTTTTTTGTAAATTTGGCTCTGTCTTATAAACACTCTCTATTTCCAATACTATTTTTTCTTTTGATGCAAATTTACCTCTTGTAATCTCATCAATTTCCGGTTCTTGGCTTTCAACCAAGCTTTCAGTATTTCGAACAATCATGGTTACCTCATTATAATTTCCTTTCTAATTGAGCATTTTCAAAATGTCAAAATTGTTTAATAAAATATTTCCTACATAATATTATACTTTATTTGCCCCCTATTTTCCCATTGCTCTTCAAAAAAAATTAAAATTATTTAAAAGGCAAAACCAACGCACATTCAAGTATATAAAAATTAGAATAATAACTAATAAAATTTAACCCAGATTATGCATTGGAGAATCTCAATTGCTGTAAGTCATTATGTTATAAGAGTTTATCCTAATGCAGAGCAATAGAAAATGGTTATATTTAATAATCCAGTAAATGATTACTTTTGAGGAATTTACAGAGAATATTATTTTCTATTGCATAATTAGGGTTTAACCAACAAAGTAGTTAAGGTCACTGTTATGGAAATAGCTTTCAAAAACACCTACTCACAAGAAAATGGTTACAAACAGATGAAACCATTAAAAACAAGAAAAACTGTAGAAATTCAAGAAATTTCTTCTTGGCTTTATCTTGGGATTATCTTGTACTTCAATTGGGTTAAAATTCAATTGGAATTTTTAGGCGTTTTACCTGATAATAGCAATAACAAAACACACATAGTTTTAATTATCAGACCTCCACCTCATTCAATACATATCTACAAAAACAAAATTGTTTACTATAGAGCCAACAATAGCATGTCATCTATCTTCCGATCTTCGTGCGTTTTTACATCCCGCTGCTTTCTGGCGGGTTTATCGGAAAATAGGACTTATAATTGCAATGCTATTCATGAGATTTCTCTCTACGTTCGAAATGACATTCTTTTTTGTCATCTATCTTCCGATGTTCCTTATCGGAATCGAACCCCTCGATGCATTTCCGGGGGTGAGAGATCTCAGCAAACTACATTGAAAATAAACAAATAGTTTTTTTAATAAGTAGTCTATTGCTGTCATCTCGAATCCCAACGCTCCTTGTCGGGATGAGAGATCTCTGGTTAACACTTTGTAAAAAAGAACATCATTTTAAACGAAAACATAAGGAAAAACACAATGGCCGAATTAAATAAATCAGTACTCGGTAAAGTAAGCGGCACAATTGGCGATCTTACTTTTCGTCAAAGAAACGGAAAAAACATTATTTCAACACGCCCTTCGTCTTTTATGCCAGGGCAAGACGCTGCATCAATTGCAAGACGTAATCGCTTTAAATTGGCATCTAAAATTGCCAAAGAAATAAACAGCATTGAAATATTCAAAGAACCTTGGAAATCATCAACACCTAGCGGACTTATTCCATTCAACTTTATTTTCAAATCAAATTATCAATTAATAAACTCGGATAATATTGTAAATGGACTAAAAATATTTCCAACACTCGGTTTCAATGCGTCAAATCAATCTACAACATTCAACGCAACCGATGTGGATGTTACACTTAACCCATTGGGTCCAAATACTGGAATAGATGCAATTAATGAAACTTCACTTTCATTAATTTCTGTTATCTATTTAACCGACCCAATTAACTCAACATCTGAAGAGGAACACTTTATAATGGTCAAATCTGAGAACATTCCACTTCAACTTGTTGACCCAATAACATTTACAATTACAATTCCTGATAATCAATTGTCATTTTATGATGAGTACATTACAAAAAAATCATTCTCAACATTAATTACAACAGATTCTCTCAATAAACTTGTAAAATCCTCAAATACAATCACATCCTAACAAAACGGCGGACTAACCTCCGCCCCTTTTTCCGCATGTCATCTATCTTCCAATCTTCTTGCGTTTTTTGCATCCCGCTACTTTCTAACGGAATTATCAAAAGAGAGATCTCCAACAACCGCATCACATATAAAATGTTCTTTTACTTTGAATTTTAGCCTTTTAACTTTCTACTCGTCTCTCCCTCTGTCATCCCAAACACGCTTCTTGTTAGGGATCTCCAAAAATTACATTGCCTTAAAAAACAGATTTACATTCGTTGCACGCACATGAGAGTTCTCTCTGCGTTCGAAATGACAGAATTCGGAAGCACTTTGTCATATCGATTCCGATGCTTTTAATCGGAAGAGAGATCTCCAGAATTACATTGCCTCAAAAACAAGATTTCTCACATCCGTTCGAAATGACAAGCAAGAGCCAAAATACAAGAAGCTAAAAGATTCTCCAAAATGGATGCCGTTGGCAAAGATACAAGACTAAAGACAAAAGATTCAAGACGAAAGATAACAGACAAAAGAAAATCCCATGGGGATGCCTATGGCAAAGACAAAAGCTAAAAGATAAAAGACTATAAAAACAACATCACTATTAAAATTTTTTCACTTGTGTTGCCAAGAATCTTAGGAGTAAACAACAATACCATTTTTAATTATTTCAGAAGCAAATGGATTAGTATCGGTAAATTCAGAATTTAGGAATGGATGTGGCTCAATTACATCACTAAAATTTCTACAATATTTCATCAATTTTAAGCGAGTTGTAAATTTATCATCTTTTATTTCCTTCAAAACAACGGCTAAATCAATATCGCTATTTTCATTAGCTTTTTTAATTGCGTATGAACCAAATAAAATTATTTTTTCTATTGGTAGTCCTGCCTTAACTAATAACAAGGCATAATCTTTTGCGATTTTTTTTATTTCTCTATTTGTTCTAACAGCCATAGCCTCAACTCACTTATTTTTTCAATATAGAAAGAGGTAAATTGTTGGTCACATTTTTTATAAAATTCATTTTTAAACAATTGTTTGACTATCAAAAATTAGTTGAACTTGCAAGCTCTGTTTTTTATGTGTTTAAAAAGGAACAAGATATAAGAAACAAGATGAAAGTTAAAAGTATAAAGCTCAAAGTTAAGGGAAAAGACAGCAAAAAGAAAAAAAGTCGAAAGTCGAAAGTCGAAATATTAGCCACTAAAGCACTAAGCCACAAGGGGTTAAAGAATCAAGTAAAAAGTAAAAAGTTAAGGGCAAAGACGTTAAAAGAAAAAAGATTCAAGATACTAGACACAAGATAAAAGATTCAAGCCAAAAGATGAACCGCAGAGACGCAGGGACACTAAGGAGTTTTCATCACAAAGATTTAGGATTTCCTAATAATAATTTGCTTTTAAAACTTCACAATATTTTCCAATAGCCCGTTTTATCTGAACCAATACGCTCAATAATCTTTAATTCTTTAAGTTTTTTAATATCTCTTATTATTGTATCTCTACTAACATCACAAATCTCCGCTAATTGATTAATTGTAATGTTTTTATAATTAGCAATCTTTCCTATTATTAGCTTTTGTCTATCACTTACAGTAGCATTTACAGTAGCATTTACAGTAGCATTTACAGTGGCATTATCTTTCAACTTCTCCTTAAAAAGCACAACCTCAAACCCATTTCCTAAATTATTAAATCTTGGTGGAATAACGCCATACCCATCACAAATTGAAAAGATACGTTTCATTCCAGTACCATATTTTTCAATTTTACCAATGTCCTTAAAAGTATTGGCAATTAGTTTGTTCCTAACTTGAGATTTGTAATTTAGAGATAACAACTCTTCTATAGTAAGATTTCCATAAAGACCACCTGGATTATAAAACTCAATTCTATCATCAAATATTTTAATAATACTGCCACTACTTTCTCTATAGTCACGATGAATAAGCATATTGATAACAATTTCTCTTATCGCTTCTTCCGGATAATCAAAACGTTCTTCCCTCTGTGGCTTTCCTGTAATAATAAATTCAACCATTAGGTGCTTTCTTATAAAAGCCATTATTTCATCAAGTTCAGTTAAAATATCTGTGCTTAACGAAATACTATCAATAATTTTGGTCTCACTTTTAAACCGCCCAATTTGCACATCACTAATAATGCAAAGTTCTTTTGCAAATAGTAAATATGCCCCAAAAGTCAGTTTATTATTTTTTAGAATTTCTTTTTTTGATAAAAACTCAAATGGTTCAAAAACAACCTCAGTATTATTCCACTTTTCAAATTCTTTAATATACTTTTTAATTTTTTCAATGGAAATATTTTCTAATGTATGGCTTGTGTCTGGATAAAAATCCCAACTTGAGTTAACAGTTTTTAAATGTTCATCTGCAATTTCAGTAATTGACATTTGGTGATTAGAGTTTTTTACTCGTTTGTAATAACGACCTTTAATAGATACTGGTTTTATAGGATATTCTTCAATCTCAAAAAGAACAATTGTTTTGTTTTCTATTTCAACAACTTCTACATTCGGAACTATTGAAGGATTTGTTTTATTTTTAACTTCATTTATCCAGTTCTGAAGAGTTTCACTATTTAAGTTTACCCCAATAATAGATCTATCATCTTGAACGCCAATTAACACTTTTCCGCCCTTGCTATTAGCAAAAGCGTTAAGTGAAATTATTACTCTATCATCAAAGTTCTTTTTGAACTCAATTGATTCCGTTTCACCATGTTTAATTATATTTTGAATTTTATTTTCAATCATTTATACAAATCAAGTTCAATTATAAATTATGAATGACAATCCCCCCGGGATGACTATGGCAAAGATACAAAATCAAAGACAAAAAAACATTAAACTAATATCGCTATCAAAATTTTTTCACTTTCTACTTTAACCTTTCTACTTTCTACTTGTCTCTCTCAACATTCCCAAAACAAAGTAAGCACACTATTATAATTTTGCATAGTAATATTTGCCTCCATAATACGGATATTTTGGTTACCGTTAAGGGAAATATTCTCAGTAAACCCCCTAATTATGCAACAAAAGTAATCATTTACGGAATTACTTAATATGACCATTTTTATTGCTTTGCATTAGAATAAACTCTTATAATATAATAACTTATATGAATTGAGATTATAAAATGCATATACTGGGGTAAACCATGCATAAGCGGGTACAATTAAAAATTAGAACAACCACTTTTACTCTTTTTGCCACGAAAAACACGAAAGAATTCCAAATAATTAAATGACAAATTAATAATGACAAAAAAATATAAAACCAACACTTTGGACTTGTCTTATTTTTTTTTCTTTATAGTATGTTTAAATTTTACCCCGTTAGATGTTTTTTATATCAAAATAATTTTTAAGTCTTGATTTAATATATCTTTTTCCCCAAGTTGTTTTTTACACTGTGAAATATCACCGTAATATTTCAATAAACCACTATCTAACGGGGTGAACAAGCAAAATTAAACTCAATGGAGGTTTCAGTATCGCTTATTTTTAAATCATCATCA
>PCUD01000073.1:8698-10377 GCA_002786785.1 Ignavibacteriales bacterium CG18_big_fil_WC_8_21_14_2_50_31_20
AGTTCTTTTACATGTTTTGACAATTCTTTTATTTTGGAAAAAGTTTCTATTATGGCTATAGTCGTTAAGGTTGCGCTTTTACTTTTGCCCCGTGTAATAATTTAATTATTGCCATCTATATATTTCATCAATCTGTTTTTAATATATCTTTTCCCATATGTTGTTTTTAGGTATTTCTCTCTATGGGTTGCATCTTGTTGATTCAAACAGCCTTCAAAGTATAAAAGTTTTAACGGTCTTCTATGTTTTGTCGATGCAACCTTACCATTGTTATGATCATTTATTTTTTTTTTAAATTACTAGTATAGCCAGTATAAAAACAATCATCAATAGTACTTTGTAACACATATATGTAGTAAAACATTTCTATTACACGGGGTGAAGTCTTGTTGCCAACATATATAACCCTTTTTCCGTAAAAGCTTTTGGCAAATACGGCGAATATTTTAGCTTTTCGAGGTGGTCGAAATTTTCGTCCACCTCCGTTGTGTCAACTTTTTTTCTTTTGTTTGTAGTCGTAATTTTCGTCTTCAAAGACTCCCAATCATCTTTTAGAAGCTCTATAATATACCCGTCAGGAAACTTATCCGGATTATTTTTAACTGCTTCATTAATTCTTTTTGTTTCTACACCATATAATTCTGCTACATCACTGTCAATTATTACTTTTTGACCACGTATTTCTAAAATCAGATTTCGTATATCCTCTATTTTTACTATTTCATTCACATCATCACCCAAAAGTTAATTCACTTTTCCAATTCTTATTTTTTCATTCCAATATTCCACATGTCCCGTGGAATGTTCTTTCTTATTCCACCGGGATTACCTTGTATCTTGTTTTCTCTTTGTTCGTCTTTTTAAAGCTTCGCCACGTCAGTCACAATTTAATGAACTTACAACAAAAACAATGGAATTACATCACTGTAATTTCTTAGAATACAAATTAAACAAATAAATGACTTTTGGCTAAAATTAATTAAGATATTATCTCATTTTTTTACAGCCCAATTGCGCTCTCAAAAATCATTTGCAAATTTAAGAAAAAAAATATAAAATATAAAATATAAAATATAAAATATAAAATATAAAATATAAAATATAAAATATAAAATACAAGACACAAGACAAAAGATGAACCGCAAAGGCGCGGAAGGGTTTCAACCAAGGAAAAAGTTCAAATTTAAAAGTTTAGGGTCAAATACGTTAAGTTTTTTAATCACAAAAATTTAAGATTTCCCAATAATAATTTGCTTTTAAAACTTCACAATATTTTCCAATAACCTGTTTTATCTGAACCAATACGCTCAATAATCTTTAATTCTTTAAGTTTTTTAATATCTCTTTTAATGGTTTCCCTACCAACTTCGCAGAAGTTAGAAAGCTCAGCAATAGCAATTGAATTGTTGGCATTAATGTGTTTAAGAATTTGTTTTAGCCTATAATTTAGAGGCTCATTTAGAGGCTCATTTGTACCCAAAAACTCTCCAAGTGGTACAGATGTTGTAAAAATATCATCTTCTCTAAATATATTTTTATCCGTTTTTGAATAAATTTTGTTATACTTAAACACATTTTGCACACCCGTCCCTAATGCTTCCGAACGACCCATTTGTGTAAAAATCTGTGCAATATGTGGATTTTTAGGAAAAGGTTCAAAATTGCCGGGTTTTAATTTG
>PCUD01000073.1:10477-11365 GCA_002786785.1 Ignavibacteriales bacterium CG18_big_fil_WC_8_21_14_2_50_31_20
TGATATATCTTTTTCCCCAAGAAGTTTTCAGATATTTCTCCCTATGTGTAGCATCTTGCTGATTAAGACACCCCTAAAAATATATAAGTTCCATTGGTAGTCTATTCTTAGTTGAACGAACTTCTCCAGTATTATGTTTGTTAAACCCCAAATATGCATTAGAAAAGCATTAATGCATATTCGACTAACTCGCTCTAAGCGTTTGTACTATTGTTCACTTAACCTTTTGGGTACAAACGCTAAGACCGAGTAAGTCGGGGCAAGTTCGCTTCTATATTGATTGTTCTTTTTCTAAAATTGTTTATTTTAATCCTATTGCATTATCCAGGTTTAATCTATTTTTCAAATCTTTTGTATAACCAGTGTAAAATTCGCCGTCTTTTTTGCTTTTTAATACATATACATAGTAGTACATTATTTAAGCTACTGATCTGTATATATCTAACATGGTAAATTTATCGGGTAAATGTTTGGCTACAAAACTCATTAATCTATCATAACTCTCTATAAGATTGCATCTAATATTATCTCTGTCATCGTATCTATCAATATTTTCTACTCTTAAAAGGGCATCTACTTTATAATGTGGAACAACGCTTTGTATAGCTTCCGGTTTTCCAAATAACAATAGCGCCGACATTGTAAAGCCACTTTGGCCAGTAATAAAATCTTTTCTATATAAACCGGCGGTCTTGTAAAACTCAAAATCAGCTAATTCGTTCCAAGGATGATTTGGACGATAAATCCTAATTATTTTTCGAACTCTTTCAACAACACCTTCTGCAAAATCTTTTTCGGATAAGTAAGGATATATTTTATTTTCAGAATATTCATTAGATTTTCGAATATATAGTTGTTTTATTTGTTCATCAGTTCTTAATTCAAAAT
>PCUD01000073.1:11401-11734 GCA_002786785.1 Ignavibacteriales bacterium CG18_big_fil_WC_8_21_14_2_50_31_20
ATAGATATAAGTTTTTTATCTTTATATTCAACAATTTGAGGTTCTAACAAAAAAGATGGGAATAATTTTTGTGGATTGTTACTCAAATTTGCTATCTGTTTACTTAACTCATCAACGACTTGTTTATCAACACCATGTATCTTTTTATCATCACCAACTCCAAGAAGAATTGTACCACCACTTTTATTTAAGAACGCAGAAATAGTTTCAAATAGGCTATTAGGAAGTTCATTTTTAGCTAATTTGAATTCAACAGAAATACCTTCACCTTGGTTTATAATATTTTGAATTTTATTACTATTCATATTTTCAACAAATCATGTTCATGGTTTA
>PCUD01000044.1 GCA_002786785.1 Ignavibacteriales bacterium CG18_big_fil_WC_8_21_14_2_50_31_20
ATTTTCCCATTTTTATATCTCCTATTAATTGAACATTTCTGTTAGTTTTAAGTTTTTCATTAAGTTAATAATTTCATTCTGTAATTTGTTGAATGGCGAACGTAGCGAACAAGATAAAATTCTTTTGCAATGTTCTTCAGTTGCATTTTCGCATAAACATTCTGTTACTTGAATGTCTTCATCAATTGCTTCCACCACAGAATAAAGAGTAATATCTTCTACATTTTTAGCAAAACGATATCCACCAAGTTTTCCTTGAACAGATTCCAAAATTCCATTCTTCTTCATCTTTTGCAAAAGCTTAGCAACAAGTTCTGTTGGAATATTTTCTTTTTCTGCTATATCTCTTGCAATTAACAAATTGATATTTTTGTTATTGTAAATTTGCTTCAAAGCAAATATTGAATATTCTATTGATTTTGAAATTTTTAACATAATACGATAATTTTAGTCGTATTAAAATATAAATAAAATGAAAATAAGTCAAGAGGTCTTTTAATTAAAAATTATAATAAGTAATAACACATATATTTGAGATATCCATATTCACATTCCGAATCTTTAAATTTGAGTAAGATAGTTTAGAAATTACTTTACGAGAAAGCAAAAAAAAGACTTATCTCAAATGAGATAAGTCCTTTTTAAACTAATTTTTAACTAATTGTCATACTAATTTATTTTAAGCTTGTTTAGCTAGATATTTTGCCTTTAAGTTATAATACCAAGAAAAACTTAAGAAATAAGATACAATAAAATTTCCGACTAAAATTATAGCAAACCACATTAATATATTAGGCAAACTAGCTTCCAAACTAAATGCAGGAATAAAACCGAATAAAATTGGGCCAACATATAAAAATTTAGCAAATTTAAATGCATTAAAGGCGGTTGCCCACATCGGAGCTTTTGCTATTGTTGCACCCGCAAACGCAGCAATGCAAACAGGTGGAGAAATATTCGAATCTTGACTTAACCAATATACAATCATGTGTGATGCAATTGGGTTAACACCAAGATGAGTTAGTGCAGGTACAGCTACCACAGCGGTAATTAAATATGCAGCAGTAACTGGAACTCCCATTCCAAGCACCAATGATGCAAGAGCAATAAGAATTATTGTCATCACTAAACTTCCACCAGCCAATTCAATAACAATATCAGCAAATGTTAATATTAAACCTGAAAATGTAAGCATGGCAATTATAATTCCAATTATACCAACAGTAGCACCAATTTTTAAACTGCTTTCAGTTCCTTTACGTGCAGCAACAACAAAATTTTTAATATCAATCCTTGTATCTATTTTTATCCAACTAACAGCTATACAAGTTATAATTCCAACAACAGCAGCAAAACCAGCAGAATAACCCAAAAGCATAAGAATTGTAATAATGATAAGTGGAGACACATAATACCACTCACGCTTAAAAATAGCCATTGCAGATTGCTCGCTTTTAATACCAGCAATGTTATGCGATTTTGCTTCGTAATGAACCATCACAAATACACTAAAGAAATACATAAAAGCAGGAAAAATTGCAACAAGCATAATGTGAGAATATGGAACATCTGTCAATTCTGCCATAATAAAACCCCCCGCACCCATAATTGGAGGCATAAACATACCTCCAATTGATGCAGCTGGTTCAATAGCGCCAGCAACTTGTGGTTTAAAACCAGCTTTTTTCATTAATGGAATTGTAAAAGCACCGGTTGAAACTGTGTTTGCAATTGCACTTCCAGAAATAGAACCAAACAATGCACTTGCTATTACAGCAACTTTTGCAGGTCCTCCTGTTTTGTGTCCTACAGCAGCCATTGGCCAATCAATGAAAAATCTTTGTGCACCAGATTGTTCTAAAAATGCACCAAAAAGGACAAATAATAAAACATAAGTGGCAAGTACGTTAGCCATAATTCCAAAAACGCCATCTTCACGGAAAAATATTGTAGTACAAACACCAAGAAAAGTGTCACCGGGATGCATAATTAAATCAGGGGCATATTGACCATAAATTCCATAAATCAACATAATAGCACCAATTATAACAAATACAAATCCAATTGCCCTTCTTGCAATTTCAATACCAATAAGCACACCAGCAGCAGCAATATATTGGTCAAGCTCTGTTTCCATTCCAGCTCTATAATTTAAAGCCTCATAATTATAAATCCAGTAAATAACCACAATAGCAGAAACGAGCATTAAAACATAATCTAAAACTCGTAAAAGAGGGTTGGCAGATTTATAAAGCATAAAAACTAATATGTATGTAATTAAAACTAAAATACCACGGTGAAATTCAGTAGGAGCAGGAATAACCACAGCAGAAGCAACATAAAAAACAACCAAAAAAACTGAGAGGGCATTAAAAACCATCTGTTCATATTTATTAAGATTTTCGTACATAGTTTTCTCTGTTTGAAAAAAAAAAAGCCTAACTATTCAGTTAGGCTAAAGAAAAATAAATTAGATTATTTAATAACACCCTTTTCTTTCCAAAATTTTGTAGCACCAGAATGTAATGGAGTAACAACGCCTGTAAGTCCACCAGATATTGACATTTGTTTGGCAGATTTGTGAACTTCAACCATAGCAGTTAAACCTTCAGGACTGTAAATGGCTTTTAATAAATTATAAACAACATCATCCGGTACATCTTTATTTGCAATCCAAAGAGCTGCGTCTTGGAAAGAGTTTACAGCTGTTTCTTGACCACTATAAGTATTTGCAGGAATTACAATTTTTTGGAAATATGGATTTTCCTTAAAAAATCCGGCGGTTTCTAACTCATTCCAAAGGTTTAATAATTGAATATCTTCTTGCAATGCAACTTCAAGAACAGAAGCATTAGGAAAACCAGCAAAAACCCAGAAAGCATCTAATTGACCATTTTTAAAAGCATCTGCAGCACCACGATATCCTAAATGCTCAGGTTTAATTTTATCCCACAATCCTAAATATTTAAACATTAGTTCTGCATTTGCAGCAGCACCCGAACCAGCATTACCAACACCAACACGTTTTCCTTCTAAATCTTTTAAGCTTTTAATTCCTGAATTTTTTTTAACAATTAATTGTCCAGGTGCACCATAAAAGAATCCAACTACACGAACATCTAAATATTTATTACTATCTTGATTTAATCTACCATTTAGAGCATCATAAACATTTCCAGAATATGCTACACCAAAACTTGATTTCCCATTATTACATGTTCTAATGTTTTCAACTGAACCACCAGAAGATGCAGCAAGAACTCTAATATCGTTCTTTTTTGCAATTGTAGAAATAGCACTAGCAAAATATTGATAAGTTCCACCCGATGGACCGCCAGAAAATTTATATACTTGCGAAAATAAGTCCATTGGAAGAATTAATGCTACAACAATAAGAGAGAGCATAATACTTTTAATTTTTTTCATTTTAATTCCCTTTGTTAATTAGTTATTATAATTTTGTTTACGTGATACTAATACAGAACACTTAGCATGCCTAATCACTTTATCCGTTGTACTTCCAAAAATAGCTGATTGAATATCACTTAAACCACGAGTAGCAATTACAATTAAATCAGTTTTGGTTTCTTCAGCTTCTTTTAATATTTCAATTGCCGGTTTACCAGTTCTAATTTTAATTTTGCATCGGGTAACAATATCCGAAGCACATTCATCTACAATACTTTTAAGTTGTTCATAAGCAGCTTCTTTCATTTTGTCAATAATTTCTTCAATTTTTGTATCATCAAGAAAAAACATTGGTTTCCTATAAAGGTCTTCAGTAATAACGTGCATAAAAATTATTTCTGAACCAAATTGTCTTGAAAGAGAAACAGCTTTTTTGAAAGCCATCTTGGAACATCCTCCGTCACATTCAGAAAAATCAGTTGGAACTAATATCATTTTTGGATTAAACATTGCTTTGTTTCTCTCGATAAATATTCTAAAAAATAAAATTATTGAAGTAAAAATTTACAATAATATAAAAGGTGCTAATTAAATAATTTTAAATCGTGATTTTTATTAAGCAGGAAAATATTATTTTCCTGCTTAATAATTATTTTAGAAAGCAGTTTGGAACATTACATAAAATACGTTATTATCAATTTCGGTACCTTCTTCACTATGAATTACATAAGCAAAAGTTATTTTACTATTAGAAAATTTTTGAGGATAAAGGGCATATCTTGCACCAATAGTAATTAAAGTTTCACCATCTTTTTCTACATCTGTGTTTTTATCAAAACTTTCAAAGCGGGCTAATGCTTCCCAATTATCCATAAATCCATAAGCTCCAAATAAATAATAACCTAAAGAGCTAACATCAGTTGCACCATTTTTATTTGTAAAACCAATTAATTCGGCTTTAATTCTTATTGGAGATGGTTCCCAATAAACATAAGCATTATAAGCTGCATAATCATTAAATGTTGCATTGCCAATACCATAATAACCACCAGTTTCCAAACCTTTAATATCTTTAGGTTTATAAAAAACCATTCCACTAAAAGCAGAAGTTGCATTTAATAGTTTACCTTGTGATTGATGTGAAGCTTTAATATTTTTAGCTCCATCTCCATTATGAACAGTTAAATTATAATTCAATTCACCAAATTTGCCAAAAAGGGCAGCACCATAATCTCTAAAATCACCACCAATAGTATTTGTACCCCATTTTTGAGCAGATAATGGACGTTCAACAAGATCTATGACTGTATGAGCTGTTAAACCGCCAGCACGAACACCAGCACCAATAAATCTACCAACTCGGATATTAACAGCATCAGATATTTTATAGGTCATTCTTGCATCCAATAATTTGGGTGTTGTTCCTTCTAGTTGAACAAAAGCAGTTACTTTGTCATAATTAAAATATGTTTTAAGACGAACTCTTCTAAGTCCAAAACCTGTTTGAGAAGTATCTGCACCAGTTTGTGCAATACTAGCCATTGCTTGAACCGTACCACCAATTTTCCAATTAGCTTTAGGTGCATCTTGAGCAACAATAAAACTAGATGCAAAGAAAACGACTAAAACGGTAGTCATAGTTTTTGTAAAGAATTTCATAAATTCTCCTTTTTTAATTAAAAAATAATTTAGAACAAAACATTACTAGCAAATGAAATGCCATATAAATTAAGTTGAAAACATCAAAAAAGTCAATGAAAAAAAAGAGGTAAAAAAAATAATGGTGAAAAATCACCTATGTGGTGAATTTTCACCATCCAAAATTTCACATTATAAATTGTGTGATTAAAATAAATGAATTACAAATTTGAATAAATTTAAGAAATATTCAATTTTGTCAATTTATATCTAAGAGTTTCTCGGGGAATTTGTAATAATTTTGCTGTTTGTGAAATATTACCATCTGAAATTGAAACAGCTTTTGAAATAATTTTAAATTCAATATTGTTTAATATCTCTTCGTAACTAGCCTGTGTTAAATCAAAATCTTCATCACAAATTTTGAGTCCTAATTGACGAGTTGAACCAATAAAATCACCAGCAATATGTTCCGATTTAATAATTTTTTCGTTATGTAAAATACAAGTTCTTTCAATTACATTTCGTAATTCTCTTACGTTGCCAGGCCAATTATAGTTACGAAGCACTGTTTTAGCTTGTTCGTCAAATTTTTCGACAGGTTTAGAAAATTTCTTTTTGAATATATTAAGAAAATATTCTGCTAAAAGGATAATATCGGAACCACGAGCACGCAAAGGTGGAACTTCAATCCGCAATACATTTAATCTATAATACAAGTCGTTTCTAAAGGTTGATTCAGATATTGCATTTTTTAGGTTTTTATTAGTAGCCGCAATTATTCTAACATCAATTTCTAAATCTTTATTACTTCCAAGTCGTCTAATTTTTTTATTTTCAAGAACTCGTAACAACTTTGCTTGTAACGAAAGGCTCATTTCTCCAATTTCATCCAAAAACAAAGTACCACCTTCTGCAATTTCAAGCAATCCAATTTTTTTTGAATAAGCATTTGTAAATGCACCTTTTTCATGTCCAAACAATTCACTTTCGAGTAAATTTTCTGGAATTGTAGCACAATTAATTTCAACAAAAGATTTTTCTTTTCGTGGACTTAAATTATGAATGGCAGAGGCAACCAATTCTTTACCAGTGCCACTTTCACCAGTAATTAAAACAGTTTCAGAATCATATTTTGCAATTTCCGAAATATGATTTTTCAATGTATCTATTTCAGGGCTAAAGCCCACAATTGAACTAATATCAGAATGTTCTTTTTGTTGTGTTTCAAGCTCTATTACTTTTTTCTTTAAGCTTTGTGTTTCAAGTGCAAGTTTTGTTATTAGTTTAATTGCATCGGCTTTAAATGGTTTTTTAATATAATCATAAGCTCCAAGTTTAATTGCATTTACGGCAGATTCAACAGATGCAAAGCCAGTTATAATAATAACTAACAAATCAGGTTCAATTTTCTTTATCTCTTTTAATACTTCAATTCCATTCATATCGGGGAGATTAATATCGAGAAAAGCTAAGTCGTATTGATTTGTTTTAATTGCATTAAGGCCTCTTTTACCCAGACTTGCAACATCAACTTTATATTTTTCAGAAGTAAAAATATCTTTAAGATTAATGCGAATAAATTCTTCATCGTCAATAACTAAAATTTTTTTTGAAATCATAATTCTCTTTCAATTGGTATAGTAATTTTAAATTCTGCACCATGGTTTTTACTATTATTAGCAATAATTGTTCCTTTATGGTCGGATATAATGGAATGAGTAATTGCTAATCCTAAACCAGTTCCTTCTTGTCTTCCAGAATAGAAAGGATCAAAAATATTTTCAATTTCATTTTCTTCAAATCCTTTTCCCGTATCAGCAATTTTAATAAGCACACTGTTTTTTGTATTTTCATCTTGCAAAAATTTTGTTTCAATAATTAAACTTCCACCGGTAGGCATAAATTGGATTGAATTAAGTATAATATTTAACAAAGCCTGTTTAATTTTTTCGGTATCAAATGAAAAATTGGGTATTGAATCTTCAAAACATTTATCAACTATAATATTAGATTTTAATATTTGTTGATTAAGTAAAAGCAAAATACCATTAATAATGGCATTAATATTAGCATTTTGCATTTTACTTTTGCTTGGAAAAGAATAATCTAAAATTTCATTTACAAGATTATCAAGACGCTCAATTTCGTTTAAAGCATTAGAAATTAAATTAGAATTAGCAGGATCTATTATTGAAATATGGTCATGCAAATTGTCTAAAAATAGAGATAGGCCTGTTAAAGGATTTCTAATTTCGTGTGCAATGCCAGCAGCAAATCTTCCTAATGAAGCAAGCCTATCAATTTTTTTAAATTCCTCATCCATTATTTTTTTTTCTGTAACATCTTCAACAATTAAAATTGAGCTATAATGGATGTTGTTTCTATAAACACGAGAAACAGTTATATTTAGAAATTTCTTTTTATTTCTAAGTTTTAATTCAATTTCATAAGCTCTATAAATTCCAGTATTATTTAAGCTATTAAAAATATCTTTTCGAAAATCATCTTTTTGTGATAGCAAAACCCAAAGATTTTGGCCAAGTAAATCATCAAGTTCTGGTAGTTCTAATATTTGACGTGCAGCTTTGTTTATTGAAGTAATAATACCGTTTCCATTTGTGGAAATAACACCATTCATCATATTTGAAATAATATCGTTAACAAAATTTCGTTGTGAAATTATCTCAGAATAAAGCTTTGAATTTTCAATTGCACGAGAAGCTTGATTTGCAAGAATTTGAAGTGAATTTATATCATTTTCAGAAATATTTTCTGTATTATTAATTTTATCAGCCCCCAAAATTCCTATTATCTTTTCTTGAACAATAAGTGGTATAAATACAAAGGAGCTACTATTTTCAAAAAAAGTTGTTAACAATGTTTTGTGTTCTTCTTTTTTAAATTGTTCATAGTTTTGAATAAAAACTATTTTGCCATACTTAATTACTTCAGTTTCAATCGAATTTGTTTTTCCCAAAGAATGTTTTAGCTTTTTTGCAACCAATATTTCTTCTTGCTCATAACTGCAAATTTCTTTGCATTCAATAATTTTATTTTCTTCATCAACCAAATACAAAACTGCGCTATTAAAGTGCAAATTTTTAACAGAAGTATTAAGTATTTTTTTAAGTACAGTATCTAAATGGTATGTGAACCCAATAGTATTGCTAATTGATTGAATACTTTTTAATACATTTAATTGGTATTCTAAATCCAAAGCATAATTTTCCATATTGGTTCTTGAGCTTGCAAGTTCGGCATTAGAATTAAGCAATTGGTTTCTACCTTTTTCTAATTCATTAGCCATCCTATTAAATGAACGCGCAAGTGAACCAATTTCATCTTTCCTATTAAAATGGATGCGTTCATTTAATTTTCCATCAGCCAAGTTGCTTGAAAATTTAGTTAATTTAATAATAGGCTTGGTGAAATTTCTTGAAAAGAAAAAAGAAACAATTAGAGAGAAAAATATTGAACCAAAAATAACATACAAAATATTGTTAAAATATTGTTCAAAAGTATTGCTAATTAAATATTTAATTTCAAAGGAACTTGACAAAAACTTTTTAGTTTCAATTCCTAAAGTAGTTCCTCCAAAAACACCATTTTTACTATAAACCCCTTTATCATAAAAAATTGGAGCATAAACCATTATTTTCTGAGTTCCACCAACATTTTTAGTTGTAACTTTGCCAGAAAGTTTATTAATAACATTTTTATAAACAATTGGATAATTTGGATGAATAAAAGCGGAGGAATCCAGATTAAAAGGGATAAAACCTCGTCTAATATCATCTTCTGTTGAGTTTGCATTAAATGCAGGAAAAAGTTTTCCAGTTCCATCCAATCCACGAATATCCCAAATTTTTGGATGTGTTATAATCCAGCCTTCATCGTCAAACAAAAAAGCATAATCGCCAGAATTGTAATTAGGATAAAGTATCTCTTCAGTACTATTAGGCAAAACATGTTGCGTAAACTCCATTAAATGTTGATGATCTAATCCAAGCGATAAAATGCCAACTCTTTCTCCGTTTTTGTAAACTGGGGTAACAAAACGGATTATTCCATTATATTGTATTGTTGGATCAATTCTTAATTCTTCTTGGGAAACAAAAAATCCTGTTAAATGTGAAGTGTAAATTTCACCTTGATTTAATTTTTTTGATAATTCAAAATAATTTTCAGAAAAATATGTTGTGTTAATCGGATTACTAATATTCCTCTTTTGCCAATTAGGAATAGGCTTTCCATTAATTATTTTAACAATTTGATTTCCCAAATTGTCTGCAAATTCAATTTCTTTGTATAATGGAATAAATTTCCAAATTCCTAACGAATCATTAGGGTCATTTGCTTTAATCCAAATTTGCGAGGTTTTACTTTGCGAAAAATTTAATAATGTAGATTCAGAAAGCTCAAGTTTCGAAAGTTCAAGCAAATCAAATTCACGATTTCTTAAAAAATGTTCAGCTTTTCGGCTAATCTGCTTTGCCTGAATCATCAAGTTTTTTTCAATGTTTTTATCAATTAAAAGACGAGTATCGTTCAGAATTTTTTCATTACTTCCATTGAATAAAAAAGCAGTTATTAATGCAAAAACAATTAATGGTAATATTGAGAAAAAAAGAAATGAATATAAAATCTTCTTAAAAATACCCCAATTCTTCTTTGTAATTCTATCAAAAACTTGCAAAAGGTTTTCCTATTTTATATAACAAAAGTTTTGTAAAGGGAATTTAGTAATTAAATATTTCTTTAGCACATTTTATAAAAAATATTTCTTTAGATTCAATTTGGTTAATGCAAAAAAAGCTTTAGCTTTTTATTAAAATTTTAATGTGAAAAATATTTTAAAAAAGTATTGACATTCTCTAAATAATTATTCTATATTACTTGGTACAAATTTACCAAAAAAATAATTAAGCAAAACAAATGTACCAAATGGAAGTTTTGATGATAAGTATCTACTAAAAAGGAGTTAGCATGAAGGAAAAACTATTTACTGTGTGTACGCTTTTATTCTTACTAAATATCAGCTATTTCGCTCAAAGTGAATTGTTAGTAACAGAAATTCAATTTGATGTACCATCAAGTGATGCTGGAGATGCAAATGGCGATGGAGCAAGAAGTTCGCGTTGGGATGAATTTGTTGAGATTTACAATAGCGGAGTTGAACAAATCGACCTTTCTGGATATCAACTTATTGAAAGAGAAGGAGTTGCTTTTTTTACTTTCCCAATTGACGCAGTATTAAATCCGGGTCAATTTGCTGTTGTTTTTGGAGGTGGAGAAATTGATTCTTTTAAGAATATTCCACTTGGCACTTTGCTTTATTCCGTTGAATTGGTTGATGCTAATTCTGGATTTAGCAATGGTTTAGGAAAATCAAATTTATCAAATGGGCAAGATCGCGTAATGCTTATAAACCCGCTATTAGCTGATACACTTTTTGAAATGTATTGGGGCGGTCCTGATATTGTAGCTTTATCAACTAAAGGACAATATTTAGATAGTACAATTACAATTTCCGGTACCACAATTTCTGGCGCTATTGGGCAATCAATTACAAGAGATATTGAAGGTACAAAATGGGATATGCATACAATAGTTGTAAGTGACCCCGACAAATTATTTTCACCAGGTGCAAATGCTGCGGAAAAGAAAATTCAAGCAAATATTGTTCTTACAGAAGTTATGTTTGATGTTCCCGCAGATGCTTTAGGAGATGCAAACGGTGATGGCGTAAGAGGTTCAAAGTCGGATGAATTTGTTGAAATTTATAATAAAGGTCCAATTGATGGTGATTTAGCTGGATTTCAAATTTTAGACAGAGAAGGTATTGTACTTTATACTTTCCCTGATAATACTCCAATTTTAGTAGGACAATATGCGGTAGTTTTTGGTGCTGTTGGTTCTGCGGGATTTAGTGGAATAACACCAGAAGCTTTACTTTTTGCCATTAATCAAACTGATGAAAATATTGGCTTTGATAATGGTACTGGAAAAACAAATTTTTCTAATGCCGGTGATGCTGTTCTTATTGTAAACTCAGTGGAAAGCGATACGGTTGCAGAAGTTTATTGGGGTACTGCTTTACCACAAACTTCAAATGCTATTTATTTAGATGCTCCAAATACTATTAGTGGATTAGCATTAAGTGGTTCAGTTAGGCAATCAGTAACTCACAAATTGGATAGTGATCTTTGGGATGTTCACGCAGTAGTAAGTGGGGATACAACCAGTCTTTTTTCTCCTGGTTTAGATGCTCCAAAATCTCCATATATAAACAATGGCGATTTGATTGTAACTGAAATCCTTTTTGACCCTTCTTCAGACGCAATTCTTGGTGACGCTAACGGGGATGGAACACGTGATTCAAGAAGTGATGAATTTATTGAATTATACAACCGCGGAGCTTCAGCTATTGACCTAAGTGGATATCAAATTTTAGAAACAAGTGGAATTCCAGTTTTTACTTTCCCGTCTGGGGCAAATATAAATCCAGGTCAATTTGCAGTTGTATTTGGTAATATTCGTCCAACAGGATTAGGAGCAAATTTACCAGCAGATGCAGTTTATTTTTCTGTTTCCGAAGCTGAAGATAATCTTGGTTTTGATAATGGAGCAGGAAAAAGTAATTTTTCACAAGCTGCTGATGCAGTAATAATTGTAAACCCAGCAAATGCTGATACTGTAGTAGAAGTATTCTGGGGCGATGCAGTAAGTTTAACTTCAAATGCAATTTATATGGGATTTCCAAATACATTGAGCGGAACTACAATTTCTGGTTCTATTGATCAATCTATTACAAGATCAATAACATCAAACAAATGGGATACTTATCAATTCATTACAAAAGACACAAGCAATGTTTGCTCACCTGGCAAGGATGCTGTTTTGGTTAACGGAATAGAGAAAGAAAATGTTTTACCACAGAAATATCAACTTTCACAGAATTATCCAAATCCTTTTAACCCAGCAACGGTGATATCATTTTCCATTATGCAAACAGAAAAAGTTTCGCTTAAAGTTTATGATATTCTAGGAAGAGAAGTTGCTACCCTATTAAATACTGAATTAGTTCAAGGTACATATAATTATAGCTGGGATGCTTCTACAATGTCATCAGGTATATATTTTTATAAATTGAGTACCAAACAATTTTCTAGTGTCAAAAAAATGATGCTCTTAAAGTAGTTAAATGTTATTTAGTAAGGAGCAAATGGAGAATAAATGAATTTCTTAAAACGTTCCAGATATATTTTATTAGTAATATGTCTGCTAATTAGTTCCGGTAAATTATTTGCCGGAACTACTGGCAAAATAGTTGGAAAGGTTATCGAAAAAACTACAGGCAACCCATTGCCACTTGTAAACGTTTTTATCGTTGGCTTCGAAAATATAGGTGCAGCAACTGATTTAGATGGAAATTTTATAATTCTAAATATCCCACCAGGAGTTTATTCAGTAAAAGCTTCAATGATTGGTTTTAGGGAAAGTATTATTACAGGTGTTACGGTAAGAGTTGATTTAACAACCAGACTTGAATTTTCACTTGAAGATAACTCAATTGAATTTGGTGATATAGTTGTTAGTGCTAAACAAAGTATGATTAACAAGGATGAAACTTCTCGAACAGCTATAATTTCATCTGAAACTTTTTCAGATCTTCCTGTTGCTTCTTTTCAAGATGTGGTGGGGCTTCAATCTGGATTTGTTTCTGGTTCAGATGGCGAACTTCATGCAAGAGGTGGAAGAGGTGGCGAAGTTGTTTATCTAATTGATGGAATACCTTCTCGAGATCCTCTTGGTGGCGGTTTTAGTGGACAAGTTGATAAATATGCAATTCAGGAACTTCAAGTATTAACTGGAGGTTTTAACGCTGAATATGGACAAGCACTTTCTGGTGTTGTTAACATTGTAACTAAAGAAGGTGGCTCCAAACTAAAAGGCAGAGTAGAATTTACTTCTGACCAACTCAACGAATCACCTTATCACAAAGCTGATGCCCTAGCAACAGATCAATGGGGAATTGACGAAAATGGTGAAATGGTTGAGAGATTAGGTACAAATAATACACTTATTAGAGATGTGCCTTCTGCATACAAAAAACAATCAATATCTGATACTCCAAATCTTTTTCCAAATATTGATTTTTTAGGGCAATTATCAACAGTACTTAGTGGACCAGTTCCATTTATTCCAGATCTAAAATTTTTTGTTACAGGCAGATTCCTAAATAGCTTAGATCAAATGCCTTGGGGCTATAACAAAGAAAGGGAATATAATGCAAAATTGACTTATAGCTTTGGAGACATAAAAATAAATGCAAATTTTAATAGATTTTATCGCATTTATAAACCCTATCTTCATAGCTGGAAATATCTACCAGATAGTTATGAAACAAGAAAAGACTACAAATGGCGTGATAATATAAAACTTACTCATGTGCTAAGTGAAAGGTCTTTTTATGATGTGTCCTTTTCATATAACCGACAAAACTTTAATAGATATACTCCAGGAAGGGAAGCTGTTTTCACTGATAAAGGTGAGCTTATTAGTTCAAATTATTTAAGAAGAAATAATAGTACACCACCATTCTGGACGCAAGCAGATAATGGAATTTATATTCTAAATGAAGTTTCTACTATGATGTTAAAATTTGATTTTGTTACTCAAGCTGGAAATCATCATCTTTTTAAAACTGGGGTGGAAATTCAGCAGCAAGACCTAGATAGACTTCGTTATGAAGAACCTTATTTTGGAGGATTTCATAATTTTGAAAAATATAATTTAAAGCCACTTGAATTCTCGGCGTATGTTCAAGATAAAATTGAATTTGAAGCGTTTGTAATTAATGCAGGAATTCGTTTCGATTATGCAGACGTTAAAGATACTCGATGGGAATCTGTGCGTAATCCTGCAGGTTATTTAGATGAGAACAATAATTGGGTTCCATTCGGAGAAGTTGAAACTGATCCTAAACAGCAAATTAGCCCTAGATTAGGAATATCTTTCCCAATTAGCGATAAGACAATATTTTATAGTTCTTACGGACACTTTTTCCAACTTCCAAATTATCAAGATATGTTTACATCTCGAGATCCAAGCCAAGATCAAGCAATTATTGGTAATCCAGGAATTAAATCTCAGAAAACTGTAGCATTTGAATTTGGCTTAAAACAAACAATAACAGAGGATTATTCACTTGATATTAGTGCTTATTCAAAAGATATTACAGATTTAGTGGGAAGTACTTACTTAACAGTTTTCCCTTATGAATACACAGTTTTTGATAATTCAAACTACGGTGGAGTTCAAGGGTTTGAAGTTTCTTTGAATAAAAGACTACGTGATTACTGGTTTGCAAATCTTAATTATACATATTCAGTTGCTAAAGGAAATGAATCTGACCCACGCGAAGGTTTTAATGATTATAGACGAGGGTCATCAATATTAAGACCTAAGAGAGTTTTCTTTTTAGATTTTGATAGAACACATGTATTGTATGGTAGTGTTGGTTTAGAATTTCCTAATGATTTTGGACCTGAGGTATTTGGTGTTCATCTTTTGGAAAATATAAATATGAATATGGTTTTAAGAATTGAAAGTGGACTTCCATATACACCAACAAAACCAGACGAAACAAATCAATTTACATTTGAAAAAAATTCAGGAAGAATGCCATCCACTCAAAAAGTTGATTTAAGAATTTCCAAAATAGTGAAGTTGTTTGACCTAAGATTAACATTGTTTGGAATTGTTAATAATCTTTTTGATGCGCTAAACCCAAGAACAGTTTGGTCAATTACAGGTGATGCTTGGGAAGCTGGTCCATCATATACAAGAACTGAGGATAGAATGAAAGACCCTTCAGCTATGCAGGCTAGAAGGTCAATTCAACTTGGAATGCGTTTAGATTTTTAAAATTACGGTAGAAAACATGAAGAATTTGTTAAAATATTTTTTTATTCTGATATTATCATTCAATCTAATTTCAGCTCAATCTGACGATGAAAATGAAAATAGAAATCAAAAAATAAACTCTTTTAATAATATTGCTACATCAGAAGATGATGCTTTTGGTATTCTTGATAAAGGTGAGCTAATTAACGCTATAGGAAATCAAGGAATGATAAGTGATTCTTATTATCAAAACCTTATTTACAATTTCCGATGGCCCAAAAGTAAGGGTGTGGGAAGCATTACAAATGATGTAAATGCAATGGATGATCTTTGCATTTTATTTGGAAGTAAAGGTAATGTATTAGATTCATACACTCGATATAGAGCCGAAGATTGGATGGCTCCTGCTGGAGCTCGTGGTAAATATCATGCTGATGATCAGCCTGATTATTTATTAGCTCCCGATGGTGCACCAAGATTAGCGCACAGCGATATTCCAATTACTTGGCCCAAAGGATTTGTTGACAGTACTGGTGTTTGGCACGATGCTCCTTCTGGTAAATATATTAGCCTTTCAGATATTGACAAAGAGATTGTTAGTTCTAAAGGTGCTTATTATGATTCGGAAAAAGATGTATGGAGATTTTGGCCTGGAAATTTCAGAACTGAAATTGATCCTACCTCACCAAATTTTGGAAAACAAGTTCCAGGAGAATTTGCTGCAGATAGAGAAATTTATGTTATTGCTACTGATCACAACGCTCAGCCACCTTCCCACTCAATGGGTTTAACTTTTGAAATGCAATGCTATTCCTATGGACGGCGATTTGCACAAGATATTCAATTTTACGACATCAAAATAACTAATAACAGTAATGATGTAATTGACAGCAGTTATTTTGGTTATTATATGGATTTCCAATTTGGTGATGTTCTTGAAGAAACTTATGGCACTTACAATTCTGAAATAAATCCAAATGGCTATGATAATGTTTTTTATCAATTTGACTATAATGGTTCAAATCCAGGAAATGTTGAAGTTGGATATTTTGGAACAGCATTATTAAGTACTCCTTTTAATATGGGAGTTACAGACGCGCATTTCTTCCGAGATTTAACAGGAAATATTACACCTGCTGAAGATAAAAATATTTGGCCAGTTATGATAAGTGATCCTAATGATCCAAATTTAATGTCCGCAAAAGAAAATTATTTTCATGGAACAAATGTACATTTTGATGATTTTAGTTTAACCGCTGAAGGGAAAAATCCTGGACCAACTAACTGGACATTAATTGTTAGCACTGGGGCGTTCACTTTAAAACCTGGTGAATATATGAAGGCTACATTGGCAGTTAGTGCAGGAAACGATTTTAAGGACTTACAAGAAAATATGGCAATAGCTCAGAAACTTTATCTTAATAAATTTCTTGGTCCTTCAACACCACCATCTCCAAATCTTAATGGAGTTGCTGGCGATGGTAAAGTAACTCTTTATTGGGATAACAACGCCGAAAATTCTATCGATTTAGTTTCAAAGAAAAAAGATTTCCAAGGATATAAAATTTATAGAAGTCAAGACCAAGGCTCTACTTGGGGAAAGCAAATTAAGGATTCTAAAGGAAATTTAGTTGGTTACGTTCCAATAGCACAATTTGATAAGAAAGACTTAATTCAAGGAGTTGATATTAATAATAACTTCAATTTTTTGGGTGGTAATACGGGTATTGTCCACTATTTTGTTGACTCAACGGTTGTAAACGGAGTTAATTATAGTTATACAATAACTTCTTACGATTCAGGTTCTGTTTCCATTGGGCTTGAATCTTTAGAATCAGCAAGGGGTACAACAGGTGCGGATGCAAATCTTATTGATGTAACACCCTATTCAAATGCTATCGGTTATAAAAATTCTGGATATTCTGTAACTCAAATATCAGATGTAGGAAATGGAGTTATTTCTGTTAAAGTAATAGATTCAGAAAAACTTACTGATGATAATTATTTGGTTACATTCAATGGTTCTCCAGCAGATAGCTTTTATTTAATAAATGAAAATACAAAAGCAATAATTGATTCAAACGCGTTAAATTCAAGTTCAGGAATTGTTAGCGAAGGTTTAGTGGTTAGTGTAACGGGCGATGATGTAACAGGGGAAATTAAAGATATAAAAAATCATTTAGGCGAAAGCGTATTTGGAGAAGAAAATCCTTCTGCTGATGGGAATTGGTTTATTACTCAAGTTAATAGTAACGCGCTTGCAGACAATAATTCAAAAGGAAGCAACTATGAGTTCCGCTTCACAGAAAATGGTTCATATGCTTCTGGTTTAACTGGTAATAGAAAACCAATGTTGAAAAAATATGAAGTTCCATACGAAATCTGGAATGTTAGAAATCCCCAAAATACTTTTCAAGTTAACTCAATTCTTATTGATAACAACAATAATAATAAGTTAGACCTTGGTGAAGAAATTAGAGTTATTAATACTAATTACGAAGTAAATGGTGATACAATTGGTGTTTTTGGACTTCTTTATTGGTATTACAATATTCAGATTGATACTTCAACTGGCATTGGTGGACGTTTGCCACTTGATGGCGAAACGTTTACCATTTATTCCAAAAGCCAATTGACTGAAAATGATACTTTCAAAGTTGCAATTATACCTCCGAGCTTTAATTCTGATGCTTCAATAATAGAAAAGGCACTTGATGATATTAAAGTTGTACCAAATCCATTTATTGTAAATGCTGCGTGGGAACAAGTTGAAAATAATAGAAGAATGAGGTTTATGTATCTTCCTCCAATTTGTTCAATTTCTATTTTTACAATTAGAGGAGAGCTTGTCACTAAATTATATCACGATAACCAAACTGGTGATCATGACTGGAATTTAACAAACTCCTCGGGAATGGAAATAGCCTTCGGTGTATATATCTATGTAGTAGAAACTCCCGAAGGAAAAAAAACAATTAAAAAATTTGCTGTAATAAAATAATGATGGGATGAAAATGGTATTCAAAAGTGTTTTCAAAACTATATTGTTAATAACTATCTCGTCAGCATCAATAATGAATGCTCAAGAGTTTACTAAAGCTGGAAGCAGTGCTGCGCAATTCTTAAAAATTCCTGTAGGAGCTAAAGCAGTTTCTATGGGAAGTGCGTTTACATCCATAGCTAATGATGTTAGTGCGCTTTATTGGAATCCTGCTGGAATTGCTAAATTCGACAGAATTTCGATGAATTTTACAAATACCCAATGGATTGCTGATATGAATCATAATTATTTTGGAATGGTTCTTCCACTTGATGGTGTAAGTTCGGTGGGAATTGGTGTAATTCAGTTTTCAACTGGACAAATAGAAAATACTACAATTTTGCAGCCGAAAGGTACTGGGATATTTTACGACGCTGAAGATTTAGCGGTTTCTGTTTCTTATGCTAGGCAATTGATTGAACAAGTTAGTGTAGGTGTTTCCGCAAAATATGTGAGCCAAAGAATTTGGAATACTACAGCTCAAACTGTTGCATTTGATTTAGGTATACTTCTTAATACGGGTTTTCATGATTTAAAAATGGGATTTTCCTTCCAGAATTTTGGACCAGAATTAACCATGAAAGGAAGTGATTTAGTTAAAACGGTTGACCTTGACCCAAATAGCGAAACAAATCCATTAGTAGAATCAAATTTAACAACTCAACCTTTTTCATTGCCAACAAGTTATAGAGCAGGAATATCAATGGCTATTATAGGCAATACTGGTATGGCACAAATATCAAGTTCAACTTTAGTAGTTTCAGCAGAAGCACTTCATCTAAATGATAATCCAGAGCATTATAGCGTTGGCTTAGAATACGGATTTATGGATGTGTTCTTCTTGCGAGGTGGTTATATTTTTAATACAGATGAAGAAGGTTTAACTTTAGGTTCAGGACTTAGTTTCAATCTTGGTTCTTCAGTAATCACTTTTGATTATGCATATGCTGATTTTGGGGTATTTGATGGAATTAATGTTTTTTCACTTTACATCAATCCTTAATTATGAATAGATTTTTGAAAAATATTTATCTTCATATATTTATTATTTTTATTGCTACTCAAAATATAAATTATGGGCAAATTCTAAATTCATTTGCAAAAATTGAGACATCAGGAATTGTGGATGTAATTGCTAATAATCCGTCAACTTCCGAAAAGGTAAATTGGGTTATAACTTGTTGTTTTATTGATGAAAACGATTTGTCATTTCAAGATTCTCCCGATACCACTTATTTGTCGGGTGATTCTGTAAGAATTCTGTTAACTAAAAAAGTCGGTAAATATACTTATTTCAAAGTGTTTGCCAGAAATCAAACTTTTTCTGATTCTGCTTCATTTCAAGTTATGAATAAAGGAATTCCAGAAAAATATCTTTTCCATTACAAAAGTATTCCAACAAAACCTATTGTAGTCTATTTAATTATTCCGGATGATATACAAAACGCTGATTTTACAATGGTTTTAACTGGAACTGATAGAAATTCGCTGGATTACGCAAAGGCTTGGAGAACATTCTCTAAACAAAATAATTATTTTATTGCTACGCCAACTTTTACAAAAGAAGACTGGTCAACAAACGCTTATAACTTGGGTAATATGTTCAGCTCTACGAATTACAATCACTTAAATGCTGATTCGCTTTGGGCTTTCACTTTAATTAGTAAACTTCATGATGAACTGGTTGATGCTTTAGGAATTAAAAAAAAGTCTTATAATCTTTGGGGTCATTCAGCAGGTGCGCAATTTGTTCACAGATTAATGACTTTCAAACCTGATTATAAAGTTGATTATGCAATTTGTGGAAACGCAGGCTGGTACACAGTTCCGGATTTGGAAATCGATTTTCCATTTGGATTGCAAAACGATAATCTAAGTTACGACGAAACTTTTCTTGAAGATTTAGTGATAAAAAATATTATTGTAATGCGTGGAACGGCTGACACACTTCGAGATTCTAATTTAAATACTTCTGCTGGCGCAGATGCACAAGGCTTTAACAGATTTGAAAGAGCAGAAAATTATTTTGGCTATGCTTCTAAAATTGCTTCAACTAACAAATGGAAATTAATTGATGTTCCTAATGTTGGTCATGATTACATTTTAATGGCAGCCGCAGCTCAAAAATTTCTCTTGGACGTAACAGATGTAACTAATCTAATTCAGAATATTCCTACAAATTTTGAGTTGTCCCAGAATTATCCAAACCCTTTTAATCCAACCACTCAAATTATATTTCGATTAAAAAGCAGTGAATACGTGACTCTAAAAGTATTTGATATTCTTGGTAAAGAAATATTAACTCTCGTAAATGAAACCAAGCAAGCCGGAACTTATAAAGTAAATTTTAACGCAAAAAATCTTTCTAATGGAGTTTATTTGTATAGAATTAAAGCCGGCAAATTTACTGAAACAAAAAAAATGATTCTCTTAAAATGATTTTAATAAAAAATTTAAAAGTGATTAATTATGATAAATAAACAACGTCTTGTAGATACTTTTTTAGAGGTTACTTCTATTGATGGAATTCATGGAAATGAATTGGAAATAGCAAATTTGTTAGTCAAAAAATTAAACGCTCTTAATTGCGTTGTAAGAACAGATAAAGCGGGCGAATCTTTTGGAGGAAATTCAGGCAACGTAATTGCCTATTTAGATGGAACAATTTCCGGAGATCCAATTTTCTTTTGTTCGCACATTGACACAATAAAATCCACAAAAAATATTAAGCATGTAATTACTGATGGAATTATTGAAACTGATAAAACTACAATTCTTGGAGGAGATGACAGAGCCGGAGTTGCGGTAATTCTTGAAATACTTGCGGTAATTTCGGAAAATAATTTAGAACACGTTCCAATTGAAATTCTATTTACTGTCTCCGAAGAAGTTGGAATGAACGGAGCAAAATTTATAGAGAAAGATTCACTCAAAAGTGAATATGGATTTATTTTCGATTGCCAAGCATCACCAGGAAATTATATAATAGAAGCTCCCGGAGCTGCATCATTCAAAGCAATATTTAAAGGGAAATCTGCGCACGCAGCAGTTTCTCCAGAAAAAGGAATTAATGCAATTTCAATGGCTGGTAAAGCTGTTTCAGATCTTAAACTTGGAAGATGGGATGAAACCGGAATGATTAATATCGGAATGATTAATGGTGGAGAGGCTATTAATGTTGTTCCGGATAAAGTTGAAGTAATTGGCGAAACTAGAAATGCGAATGAGAACGCACTTAAAAATCAGATTGATTATATATCAACAACTTTTAAATCTGCCGCGGAATTATACAACGGAGAAGTTGAAATAAAGTTTACTCAAAAATATGGCGGGTACAATTTTAATGGAAGTGAAAGAATGATTCAGATTGCTGCAGAAGCAATAGGTAAATCTGGATTAACAGCAAATCCAATTAAATATCCAGGAGGAAGTGACGCAAATGCATTGAATGCAAATGGAATTCCTTCTTTGAATTTAGGCGTTGGATTCAAAAACGCACATTCATTCGAAGAAAAAATTGCCATTAAAGATTTAGTAAAAACTGCGGAGATTGGATTAAATATTGTCAAAATATCAAGTTCATTAACATGAATAAATTACAGAGGAACCGAAAATGCAATTGAAAAATAAGATTAAAATGATGTGTTTAGCACTTTGTTTTGCATTCACTTTTTTGTCTGCACAAGAGCTTTATACTCCTTTGCAAATAAAAAATTTTGAAAAAGTAACTACGCATCAAGAATTACTAAATTATTTAGCGGAACTTGATTCTTTCAGTTCTTCAATTTCTATGGAAATGATTGGGAAGAGCGTGCAGAATAGAGAAATTCCAATGATTTTTTACAGCGGTAATTCAGCAGATCGACACATAAAAGTTCTAATATTTACTCAGCAACATGGAAATGAACCTTCTGGAAAAGAAGCTGCCTTAATGCTAATTAGAAAATTGGCAATTGATACAAATCGTGAACTATTTCAAAATGTTGATTTATTCATAATTCCAAGTTTAAATCCAGACGGAAATGAATCTTCCAAAAGATCTAACGCTAATAAAAGTGATGTAAATAGAGATCATCTTTTATTAACTCAACCGGAAGTTGTAGCAATTCATAATCAATTCAATAAAATATTTCCGGAAGTTACATTAGATGTTCATGAATATTCAGCTTTCAGAAAATCATTTTTAGCCGTTGGATATGTTCGTTCAACTGAAGAAGAATTTGGAGCACCAACGAATTTGAATGTTCCCAAATCTATTGTAGAATATGGAGTTGATAGTTTATTCAGTTTTCTAAATGCTGAATTAACCAATAGCGGCGTATCATTTTCAAATTATCATAAAATTAATGGTCCGGCAGATACTGTAAGAGCAAGCACGGCGGGAATAATTGACGGACGCCAAAGTTTTGCAATTCTAAATTCATTCTCCTTTTTAGTAGAAGGGCAAAATGGTAAATCATTCAATTCCGATTTAGAGCGAAGATCGCTTAATCAATTAAAAGCATTGGAATCATTTATCGAATTTCAAAATAAGAATTACAAAAAAATTATTTCAATAGTTGATGAAGTAAGGGAAAAAAGCTTAACTCTTTGCGATTCCGTTGTTATTCAAATGGATTATAATTTTAACGGTGAAAAAATTGAACTTCCGGTAAGCATTCTCCCATCTATGAAAGATTCTGTAGTTTCGATGCTTTATTCATCGGAAATAAAGGGAATAAAATCTGTTGCCAGACCAAAAGCCTATTTAATTCCAAGTGAGCAAATAGATGTAATTGAACTTCTTAAAAAACACAATGTGAATTATTCGGTTGTGGAAAATCCAGAGCAAATTGAAACAGAAGTTTACAAAATAAAAAGTGTCAATAAAAAATGGCTTGAAAATAAAATATTTACAATTGCAGAAACTGAAATAAATCCCAAAAATTACACTTGCAAAACTGGCGATTTAATTGTTTCTGTAAATCAAAACGCTGGAACTTGGTTAAGCATTGCACTCGAACCAGAATCGATGTGGGGAATTATTCAATCGGATGAATTCAAAGGTCTTTTAAAGATTGATGAAACATTCCCGATTTATCGAATTATGAAAAACTGAATTATCTCAAATAAAATTATATGTTGAATAAAATGAATGAAAAAAAAGAAAGTAGCGTAAGTAATATTTTTAATAATGATGAAATAGGCAATGAACAAATAACACCTTTTCCGCCAAGCTCGTATCCAAATAAAAATAACTATTTGCAATTAGATGATGCAAAGATTTATTATGAGGTTTATGGCGAAGGTCCGGCAGTCGTTTTTGTTCACGGACTCGGTGGAAATCATTTGTCTTGGTGGCAGCAAATTCCATATTTTACGGATAGATACAAATGTGTAAATTTTTCTCATAGGGGATTTGCAAATTCAAAAAATTATTCAAATAAAATTGGACACGAAGTTTTTGCCTCAGATTTAGCGGCTTTAATTGATTATTTAGAATTAGATGAAGTTTATTTAGTTGCTCAATCAATGGGTGGCTGGACTTCAGTAACTTACGCTTTAAATAATCCCAACAAAGTGAAGGGTATTATTTTAGCTTCTACATCCGGTACAATAGATTTTAAACAAGTGGTTCATCCCGAAATCGAAAAAATTGAGGAATGGGAAAAATGGTCAAAAAGTGAAATGGAATTCCTAAAATCTAATAATGTCCTAAATGCAATTGGAATGGAAATGGCAAAAACAAAACAAGAACTTTCCTTTGTTTATGAGCAGATTTATAATTTAACACCATATTCTTATAAGGAAAATATTAGAGTAGATATTAAAGCAAATAGAAATAAATCACCAGAATTATTACAAAATTTGAACATTCCATTTTTATTTTTGACAGGTGAATTTGATGTTTCTTTCCCACCTTCTGGTGCATTAGCATTATCTTCTGTTCTAAAAAATGCTGAATTTGTTTCATTTAAAAATTCAGGACATTCCGTATATTTTGAAAGAGCATTAGAATTTAATAAGGCGGTTGATAAATTTTTATCCAAGTATTCACAAGTTTGTATAAAATAATCAGAATAAAATTATAATCTAAATTTAAGGTAATATGAAAAAACCGGTAAAACTTTTTAATAGATTCTTAAATATAGTTGAAAAAGGAGGGAACGCGCTTCCTAATCCTTCAACACTTTTTGCAATTTTTGCTTTATTAACAGTTTTAGCTTCAGCAGTTGCTTATTCATTTGAACTTCAGGCAATTCATCCTGTAACCGGCGAAATTATAACCGTAAATAATCTTCTTTCCGAAAGTGGACTTAAAAGAATTATGCTAGAAATGGTTACAAATTTTACAAACTTTGCTCCATTAGGAATTGTCCTTGTAGCACTTCTTGGACTTGGAGTTGCAGAAGGAAGTGGCTTTTTAAATGCAGTTATAAGAATTTTTGTTTTATCGGCTCCAAAAGCACTACTCACATTTATTATTGTTTTTACTGGTGTTTTAAGTAATATGGCAAGCACTGTTGGTTACGTTTTGCTTATTCCGCTTGCAGGGGTTGTATTTCTAGCTGTTAAGCGTCATCCAATTGTTGGAATGGCTGCTGCTTATGCCGGAATTTCTGGAGGATATAGTGCAAATTTATTTATAGGAACAGTTGATCCTTTATTAGCAGGACTTTCGCAAGAAGCTGCCCGAATTATTGACCCGCAATATATTATCAATCCTACTGCGAATTATTATTTTATGGTAGTTTCAACTTTTTTGATCTCTTTTGCAGGCACTTGGGTAACTGAAAAAATTGTTGAACCACGATTAGGGAAATATACGGGTGACGTTACTCCAGAAAAAATTGAACCATTATCTGCAGAAGAAAAACGAGGATTAAAGTTTACTTTTATAACATTTATTGGAGTGTTATTTGTTATTGTGCTTGGAATTTATCCTGAAAACGGAATTTTAAGAGGTGAAAATAATGGAATTTTGAACTCACCTTTAGTCGTTGGAGTTGTTGCTCTGATTTTTATAGTTGCCTCATTGTTGGGTATTGCTTATGGAATTGGAAGCCGAAAATTCAAAAATGATAATGATATTATAAAAAGCATGGATTCATCCATGAAATCAGTATCAACCTATTTGGTGTTGGTTTTCTTTGCTTCACAATTTGTTTCATATTTTAATTGGACAAATCTCGGTTTAATTATTGCCATTGAAGGTGCTAATTTAATTACTCATCTTGGAGTTGGACTAATTCCTTTGATGATTATGTTCATTATTCTTTCTGGAACAATAAATTTATTTATGGGAAGTGCTTCCGCAAAATGGGCTTTGATGGCTCCAATTTTTGTTCCTATGTTTATGCTTTTGGGATATTCTCCTGAACTTACACAAGCAGGATTTCGGATTGGTGATAGCGTAACAAATGTAATTTCCCCAATGATGAGCTTTTTTGCACTTATTATTGTTTATTTTCAGAAATATGATGAAAATGCTGGAATAGGAACAATTGTTTCCACAATGCTTTCTTATTCAATTATATTTTTTGTACTTTGGACAATATTGTTAATTATTTGGCTATTTTTTAATCTTCCATTAGGACCAAATTCTGAATTGTATTATCAAATGCTGGGTTCTTAAACATTGAGCTTTCTTTTACTTTATAAAATAATAATTTTGTATATACAGAAATTTCTAATATTGTATTTTAAATAAAGTTATTGTTATAACTAGGACAACAGAATGAAAACTTACTTTGAATTTTTGCAAGATATTATCAAAGAAAAAAACGATGAATTTACTTCTACAGAAAGAAAAATTGCAGATTTTATTCTTCAGTATTATAAAGAAATTCCTTTTATTTCAATTCATGAATTTGCTGAAAGACTCGATGTTGGTAGAGCGTCAATTATGCGTTTTACAAAAAAAATTGGTTTTGAAGGTTATCTTTCATTAAAAAAAGATATAAATAATAGAATGATGAACACAGTTGCTCCAATGGAAAAATTCAGAATTTCATTGGATGAAGACGTTAAGCAGAATATCCTTTTAATGGAAATTGGTAAAAATGAAGTGAGAAACATAAATTATATGCTTAATAATTTTAATCAGAAAAGTTATAAAAAAGCTGTTGAAGAAATCTCTAAGGCAAATCTTGTTTATACTGTAGGCTTTAACTTGAGCAGTTATCTTGCTGAAATATTTGCATATTTGCTGCAAAGAATTGGTGCAAAAGCTATATCCGCAACTCGTGGTGGAAGATCTCCGGTTGATCAATTAAGTAATATCGAAAAAAAGAACGTTTTAATTGCTTTTTCACTTCCTCCATACTCCGAAGAAACAATAAATGCTGCTCAATATGCAAAACTACACGGTGCAACAGTAATTTCTTTTACAAATTCAATTACTTCTCCAATTGTTTCATATTCAACAATTGTTCTGGAAGTTCCTACAGAAAGTCAAATATTTTCAAATTCAATTTCTGCTATATCTTCCCTTATATATGCAATAGTTTATGAAGTTGCAATTAAAAATAAATCCAGATCGTTGGATGCAATTAATGAGAGATTGAAAATTAACTAAATATAAATTCCTAAAATAAATTGAGGATTTTTCGAATAATGCAGGTAGAGAATAAAAGAAGACCAACATTGCTTGATGCACTTATTCCTTTTATAGCAATGGCTTCGTTTTTGGGAATTGGTTATGGTGTATTTCATTTTAGAATTGAAATTTTGCTTTTGGCTGCAGCCGCAGTTGCAGGAATTATTGGATTAAAACTTGGCTATTCTTGGAAAGAATTGGAAGAGGGAATAATGAAATCAATTCACAAAGGGATGCCTGCAATGTCTATTGTTATTATTGTTGGCATTATGATTGCTTCTTGGATTGTTAGTGGATCAATTCCAATGTTAGTTTATTATGGACTTAAAATCGTCTCTCCAAAACTATTTCTTATCTCCGCTTGCATTGTATCAAGTATTGTTTCTGTTCTTACTGGAACTTCTTACGGAACTGCTGGAACTATGGGAATTGCGTTAATGGGAATTGCGCATGGAATTGGAATTCCTCTTGGACAAGCTGCCGGGGCAATTGTTGCCGGAGCATATTTTGGTGATAAAATTAGTCCTTTTTCTGATAGTACTAATCTTGCTTCTGTTGCCGCCGGTTCAAATTTATTTGATCATATTCGACATCTATTATGGACTACAACTCCGGCTTGGCTGCTTGGTTTGGTCGTTTATTTTTTTGCAGGTTTAAATTTTGAAGCAACTTCCGATAGCTCTCAAAAAATTGCTGAAATTATGACTGCATTAAAAATTAATTATTCGTTTAACATTTTTCTTCTAATTCCACCAGCAATTATTTTGTTTATGACAATAAGAAAAAAACCACCAATTCCAGGAATGCTTTTATCTTCTTTAGTTGCATTATTATTGGCTGTTATATTTCAATCAGTTTCAGTTAAAGAGGCTATTGATGTTTGTGTGTTCGGCGTAAAAACCAATACAGGACTTAAAGAAGTTGATATTCTCTTAAGTCGTGGCGGAATGCAAAGTATGATGGAAGTTACTCTAATTGCTTTTTGTGCATTTGCTTTTGCGGGAATTGCGCAAGTAACCGGAATGCTGGAAATAATTTTGAATGAAATTGCAAAGTTTGCTAAAACCACCGGCAGACTAATAACAGCAACTGTTGCCGCAAGTTTTTCAACTGCATTTATAACGGGAAGTTCATTTTTATCAGTTTTGATTCCTGGCGAATTATTTGCACCGCTATATAAAGAAAAAAATCTTGCTGCTAAAAATTTATCGAGAACAACAGAAGATTCCGGAACAGTAATAGTCCCGCTTATTCCTTGGAGTATTGCAGGGGTTTACATGTCGGCAACTTTGGGAGTTTCAACATTAGAATATTTGCCTTGGGCGGTAATGTGTTACACAAGTATGATTTTTGCAATAATTTACGGTTTCACCGGTTTTGCAATAGCACCTAAAATAAGAGAAATTGAAACTCAGCCAGGAAGCTAAAAAACTTAGTGGTTCTTTGATTTTTTCCTCCGAATTTCTCCGTGAAATTCATTTCAGTCAAAAATCAATCACTAATTTTAATCAGGAAGTTTTCATAAATTTAAGAATGCAGAGTTTAAGGATTCTTGAAATTTAATTTTAGCAGTTTGATATTCTGCCCAAAAGACC
>PCUD01000108.1:0-3687 GCA_002786785.1 Ignavibacteriales bacterium CG18_big_fil_WC_8_21_14_2_50_31_20
TAGATTTTGTTCCTAATAGTATAAGTGGATTGACCGCAGGAACTTATTATGTAGGAGTTTTGATAGAATCAGAGAATGAGTATTGGGTGAGAACAGGACCTTTAGTTATAATTGAGGTTAATGATTTACCAGATATTAATGTTTCTCCAACCAATTTAACAATTAATCAATCTGGCTCATCAGCTCCACCGTCAAATAGTGGAAGCAATAAACCATTAAGCAAGGATCAATTTATTCAGCAAATTGATAAGGAATATATTGTTAATTCATATACAGATGAAAGTGGTAAACAAATTGATGTAGTTATTGTCCCTGGTAAGCCGCCACTAAACTACGATAAATCAATTATTTATCATAGTGCAGCTTCTACAACGCTAAATAGTGTTCCAGCATATGATTGGTCATTTGGATGTTCAGCAACTTCAGCCGCAATGATTGCTGCATACTATGATAATAATGGTTATCCAAATATGTACACAGGTCCAACAAATTCTGGCGTTGCACCAATTGATAATAGTTCTTGGCCTCAAGTTGTTATTAATGGAGAAACTAGAAGTAATTGTCCAATTAGTGCTACTGCTAAAGGGCTTGACGGAAGAACAATTAATGGACATGTTGATGACTATTGGATAAAATATGGGAATACAAATGATGATCCATATATTACAAATGGGTGGACAGAACATACACATGGTGATTGCACTGCTGATTTTATGGGAACTAATCAGTCAAAATATTTAAGTAGTGATGGTAGTACAACATTCTTTTTTCATACTGACGGCTCTCCAACACAGATAACATCTGATACTCAATCGAAGCGTGATGGTTGTTATGGCTTAAGAATGTTTTTTGAGTCAAGAGGATATAGTGTTAATCAAAATTATAATCAATATATATTTGGCTATAATGGAAAAACTTTAGGATTTACATTCGAGAATTTCAAACAAGAAATTGATGCGGGAAGATTGGTTTTAATTCATGTGCAAGGTCATACAATGGTTGGGTATGGCTATGATACAAATAATATTATATATATACATAATACATGGGATTATAATAGCCATACAATGACATGGGGTGGAGTATATGAACAAATGCAACACTATGGAGTTACAATAATTGAGTTGCAACCTACAAGCAATAATAGTTCATTTGTTATTTCAAATAAAGGTACTGGTCCACTAAATATCACTGGTATAACTCCAAGTAAGTCATTGCTAACGATAAGTGGAATTCCAAATATCCCATTTAATATTGCACCTGGGTATACACAAATTGTTGTATGTAATGTTGATTGGAGTAAAGTAACAGCAACTACTTCTGCAACAATTGCTGTTACATCTAACGACCCAGATGAACCCTCAGTCACAGTAAGTGTTACTGCAAGACCCAATGTAACTCCTAAAAACTACACAGTTCTTACTAGTTCTAATCCAGTAACTGGAGGAACTACTTCTGGAGGAGGAACTTTTAATGAGAATAGTGAAGTAACAGTAGTTGCAACTCCAAATGATGGATGGAGTTTCGTAAATTGGACGGAGAACAATAATCAAGTTTCTGTTGACAGCCTTTATAAATTTACTCTAACTAAGGATATAAATTTAGTCGCAAACTTTAAAAAGAATGGTTGTCAACCAGATTGGATACCTGTTGTATATACTAATAGTACAACGGCATATGGAAAAGTTATGATAGAAGGTGTTCCAGCAGAAATTGGTGATGTTGTTGGTGCATTTGTTGCAAATGAATGTAGAGCAGTTGGAGACGTTGTAGTTAACAATGGCGATGCATTTGTAACATTGTTAATTCAAGGTGAAACAGTAGAAACAGTAAACTTTAAAATCTTTGATTCTAGTGAATGTCAAGAACTAAGTGTAAATTATTCAACACAAACAAGTCCAGGTGGCACTATTGGTAATCCTCCAAACTATTTACCTATTTATTACACTGGATCAGTAAAGCAAACATTTACACTAAACTCAGGCTGGAATCTAAAATCGCTTTATGTTACACCAGATACTACAACTCCAAAATCTATTTTTAGACCAATTGTTTCTGTTCTTAATCAAGTAAAAGGAACAAAGGGCAGTTATGATCCAACAGTGCCAGATTTCTTAAATACTCTTACTAATATAGAACCTGAGTCAGGTTATTGGGTTAAAGTCAGTGAAGATACTACTCTTAACGTTGATGGTACACTCGTTGATTGTTCTAACTTATCAATTCCATTAAAATCTGGTTGGAATTTAGTAGGTTATCCTTGTCAAAAAGAGAATGATATAAAGATTGCATTAAATAGTATTATTAGTGAAATAGTAGAGGTGAAGGACTTAGCAAAATCTTTTAATCCTAGTGTTCCAGATTTCTTAAATACTTTGAATAAACTTGTACCAGGAAGTGGATATTGGATGAAAGTAAAAAATGGTGTAACTCTAACTTACCCAACACCAAGTGGATTGGCAAAATCGAATAATAATGTTGTTGAAACTATTAAGTATGACAAATGGAAACCTGAAATTTATACAAATAGTATGGTAGTTTATACTCAAATAGAAATTAACGGAGCTCAAGTTACTTCTGGTTTATTAGGAGCCTTTATTGATGGCGAATGTCGAGGTATTGGAACAATTGTTAATAACGATGGAAGTTCTTATGCTACAATAGTTGTTAATGGAGATAAGATAGGTAAACTAACCTTTATGGTTTACGATGTAACTATGGAAGAAGAGATAGTTGTTGATAATCAAATTGAATTTACTCCTGGAAAAACTGGGTCTGATATTATTTTGTTAAAAGGTAATACAATAGAATATTTAGAGAGTTTAATTCCGACAACTACTAAATTATACTATGCATATCCAAATCCATTTAATCCATCAACAGAAATAAAATTTGATTTGCACAAAGCCTCAAAGGTTAATTTGTCCGTTTATAATCTTAAAGGTGAGTTAGTAAGAACTATAACAAGCGATTATTTTGCTCCAGGTTCATATAATTATAGATGGAATGGAAATAATAGCCATAACTCAAAAGTTAGTTCTGGAGTTTACATAATTCAGTTTAGAACTAATGAAAAGTCACAATCAAATAAGATTATTTTACTTAAATAATTAACCACAATAATGAGCTAGCTTATCTAATAATTAAGCTAGCTCATAAAATTTAGGGGAAAAAATGAACAAAATTACTTTAACTAGCATATTATTTTTATTTTCATCTTTATTAATATTTGCTCAACCTAATTGGGAACCTGTAATTTACACAAATAGTACAACTGCATATGCAACAGTAAAAATTGATGGTAGTGCCGCAACAGAAAGCGATATTGTTGGTGCCTTTGTTGGTAGCGAATGTAGAGCTAAAGGAGAAGTTGTTATAAACGCAGGTGTTGCTTACACTACTCTATTGATACAAGGTGAACAAGTTGAAGAAGTTGGTTTCAAAATTTACGATGCTAGTGCTGATGAAATTTATAATGTTGATTATACCACTCAAAGCAGTCCAGGTGGAACAATAGGGCTACCTCCAAATTTTTTACTTTTAGAAGTGACAACGCAAACAAACAGTCTGGAAGTTTCCCCAAGTAATCAAGCAGTAAGTGAATTTAGTGGAACAACAACCTTTAGTGTAGTTTCCAACATAAGTTGGACAGTTTCAGAAGCAGAAGATTGGTTAAGTGTTACACCA
>PCUD01000108.1:3746-10322 GCA_002786785.1 Ignavibacteriales bacterium CG18_big_fil_WC_8_21_14_2_50_31_20
ACTTTAACACAGCAAGGAAAACAGCTCAAGACTTATAATGTTACTCTAACATCTAATCCAGAAAGTGGAGGAACAACAACTGGTTCAGGTCAATATAATGAAAATAGTACTGTTTCAGTTACTGCTGTTCCAAATGAAGGATGGGAATTTATATATTGGACAGAAAACGATTCTCAAGTATCAACAGATTCCATATATCAATTTACCCTTGAAAGTGATAGAAATTTAATAGCAAATTTCTATCAAATAAGCTGTACACCAAATTGGGAGCCAGTAATCTATACAAATAGCACAACTGCATATGGTTTAGTAACAATTTATGGGCAAGCAGCTTCTTCTGAAGATATAGTTGGTGCTTTTGTAAATGAAGAATGTAGAGCAGTTGGTAATGTAGTATTGAATCAAGGTAATGCATATGTTACATTATTAATTCAAGGTGAAATAGTAGAAACAGTAAAATTCAAATTATTTGATAAAAGTGAATGTGCAATATTAGATAATTCATACTTTATTGATACAAACCCAGGCGGAACTATTGGATTGCCACCAAATTTTTTACCTCTGGAATTTCCAACAATACCAGACAGCCTTGAGGTTACACCACCAAATAGAGAAGTTGATGCAGCACCAGGCACAACTACGTTTAATGTAGTTTCCAATACAAGTTGGACAGTAAGTAAAACAGATATGTGGTTAAGTTTATCAAATACAAGTGGAAGCAATAACGATACATTGGTAGTAAATTATGATACAAATGCAACAACCAGTATAAAAATAGGAACAATTACTGTAACTGGTGGAGGGCTAACAAGGGAAGTGACGGTAACTCAAAGTGGAACAGCTATAAGGCTGGTAGTATCACCAAGTAATCAAGCGGTAGGAAGTTCAGCTGGGAATATTAGTTTTGCAATAACATCAAATATAAGTTGGAGAGTAAGTAAAACAGATACATGGTTAAGTTTGTCAGATACAAGTGGAAGCAATGATGCAACTTTAACAGTAACCTATGATGCAAATTCAACAACCAGCGAAAGGATAGGAAGAATTACTGTAACTGGTGGAGGAATAACAAGGGAAGTGACAGTAATTCAGAGTGGAGCAACTGTAGAGCTGGCAGTATCCCCAAGTAATCAAGAAGTAGGAAGTTCAGGCGGGAATACTAATTTTGCAATAACATCAAATATAAGTTGGACAGTAAGCAAAACAGATACATGGTTAAGTTTGTCAGATACAAGTGGAAGCAATGATGCAATTTTAACAGTAACTTATGATACAAATGCAACAACCAGTATAAAAATAGGAACAATTACTGTAACTGGTGGAGGGCTAACAAGGGAAGTGACGGTAACTCAAAGTGGAGCTTCATTGCCAGGCAAGCCAATATTACTATCCCCAGCAAATAATATTGAAATACCAGATTCTACAGAGAATATTAAATTTGAGTGGACATCTGTTAATTTTGCTAAATCATATATTATAGAAGTTTCAACAGATTCGTTATTTAATGATATTGATGGATTAACTGATACAACTATAACTGATACAACTAAAACTTATAAATTGGAATTACGCCCAGATGTTTATTATTGGAGAATTCGTGGAAAAAATGTTTCTGGATACGGCAATTGGTCAAATACATTTGTTTTAACTATTTATATGTTGGTTGATGTTTTTGAAAATACAATTCCACAGGAATTCGTATTACATCAAAACTATCCCAATCCATTTAATCCAAGTACGATGATTAAATACGGAATTCCAGAGCAAAGTAATGTTAAGATAGAAATATTTAATATGCTTGGTCAGAGTGTTGGCGTGTTGGTTAACACAGATAAATCTGTTGGATTTTATGAAACAACTTGGAGTGCAGCGAATTTGCCAAGTGGGATTTACTTAATTAGCATAAAAGCTGAGGGATTAAGTTCAAAGAAGAATTTTACACAAGTCAAAAAGGCTTTGCTGTTAAAATAGTCTATCAAGAGATAGTGGAATGCTGGTTTTTACAATGTTAGTTTCAACGCAGCAAATTTGAGTAACGGAATTTACTTCTACAAAATCCAATCTGGTAATTTTGTTGATGTGAAAAAAATGATACTACTAAAATAGTTATTTAAGTAATTAAGAAATAATAAGCAGTTTTGTGGTCACTTGGTGAAATTCAAATTCATATGTGACCACAAACATAAATATGTTTAATAAAAAAGGAAATAATATGAAATATTCCAAATCTATAATCGGCATAGCAATACTGTTTCTTGTTGTATCATGTGCAGTTGGTCCGCTTATAAGTAGCGGAGAAATATTTAAAAACTTAACTCAAATTACTGATGGAGATGGGACAAATTACGATCCAGTTATAAGCCCAGACGGGAAAATGATTCTATTTGTTTCTGAGCGAGATGGAAATTCAAATATCTATTTAAAAACGGATATTAATTCTAAATCAGTTATCAAAAGAACTGAGCATTTAGCTTCAGAGCTATCTCCAAGTTTTTCAAACGATGGTGAAAAGTTTTGTTTTGCTTCAAATACAAATGGGAATTATGATATTTTTTATATGAATACAAAAACTGGTTTTGCAAAAACACAAATCACTTCAAGTCAAAATGACGAATTATTTCCTTGTTGGTCACCAGTTGAAGATGTAATACTTTATTCACAATTTGCTATGGGTGAGTGGTATATTTGGTCAAAAAACTTATTAAATGGACAAAACACTCAAATATGCAAAGGCGTTCTAGCCAAATATTCGAATGATGGAAAATCCTTCTATTATAGGAAACATGACAAAAACAAATATTACCAGCTATGGAAAATAAATATTGATGGAAATAGTGATACTCAGTTGACATCTGGTGAAGATTGGGGAGTTGGATCATACGCAATAGCTCCGATTGGTGACAAAGTTATCTTCTCTACAACAAATCTAAATCTTTCTATAATGAATCAAATTTGAAAGATGGTTATGATCTCTGGGTACTAGATGTAAAAAATGGTGACCAAACACAAGTTACAACGCATAAAGGTTCTGATTTCTCACCAGTTTGGGCTTCCGACAATTCAATATATTTTGCATCAAATAGAATGGGTGATATTAATATTTGGGAGTTTAAATCTCCTTTTTAATAGCAACAAGAGAGAAGGGCAAATTGTAGCCTGATGAAAAAAGGTGGTACTAAATTTTGTAGTATCACCTTTTTATTACTTTTTTTTCTATTTACAATAAACTCCTTTCATACCCCATTTCGCAAGATATTTTACTTTATTTTTGTGGCTCCTCGTCCCGCTTCAATCACTAGCGCAAGAAACAGTCTTACCGCTCCACACATAAAACATGAGGATAAGTTTCAAGTGTTCCACTCAATCTTTGCTTCCCTTTGCCCTTAACCTCTTCCTCAACCTTTTCCTCAATCTTTTCCATTTTAAGTTTCCATTTTTTAATTAAATTTGTATTAATAACTAGGGATTACATGAAAAAACTAATAACAATATTATTGCTAACAAGCAGTTTTCTCTATTCTCAGACAGCTAGTCTTTCTGTTTCTGGTAAAGTAGAAAACCTTTCCGGTAATGGACAGATCTCTCACATAACAGTAAATCAACTAGTTGGTAATCAGTTTGAAGAACGTGGACAAACTGAAACTGATAGCCTTGGATTCTTTAATCTAGCACTAAACAATATAACTAGCATAAAAGAAGAATCAAGCACCAATAGCGTTGTAAATTTTATTCTTAATAACAACTCACTTTATTCACCTATAAATACAAAAGCAGAAATAATCTATTACACAATTCTTGGCGAAACAGTTAGCCGAGAACTTATTGAACTTTCTCTTGGCAATAATGAGCTTAAGCCAATAAATAATAGTCTGTCATCCGGTATTTACATCAGAAGAATAGAACTTAGCCAAGGAGTTATAACTCAGAAAATTGTTAAAAATGCTTCTCAATTAAGCTATGGAATATCAGGCAACCTTGTTTTGGATGGTATTAGCAATGGTGTTCAACTAAACAAAATTACTTCAGATAGCTTATACTTAATGACCGTTGCTACGTGTAACGGCTATTTGCCCGATACTATATTCACAACTGTTAGCAAGGATAATCCAGAGGATGTTACTGGACTTAACCTTGTTCTACGTGTGGATTATTCTAATACAATTCATACTGCTTATTTAACTGTTGCTACATTAAAAGATGTTTATTTTGAAAATGAACAAATTAATTTAACAGATCCTCCAGATGTTATTAAAAGTAAAGTTGTTGAAAATTTCAACGCAGAAGTTCTCTCTGAAAAACCCGACGAAATTAAATCATCCGAGCAAATTGATAGTGCAAAAAGTAATGAAATAAATAAACTTATTGCGTCATCACAAAATAAATTTGAGCTTCGGTTATCTATTCCTAGTCACTTCCCCGAGTATCTTCAAAAACCACAAAGGTTTTTTTCTGGAAGAACTTTTAAAATAGTATACGCAGATGGTTCTGAATTCAAGGAATATCCTAAGAAAATTCTGTTATCAAAAAGAGAAGAAAATTCTAATCTTTTAATTTCGGATAATATTATTGAAGTAAATAAATTAAGATCAACATACTTTGCCTTTGCAATCCCGGAAGAAACAAAATCTGGGTTTTATACTATAGAATTTGAAATAGGTAATGAAAATTTCATGCTTCCAGTACAAATAGTCGGTTTAACCAAAAGTGAAATTGATGAAATAAATAGTGTTCCAAAAGCATCCATTTTAGATGAAAGAATTGTTTTAAATAAACAATTAAATTGCGGATATTGCTATTGGGAATCTGTTTTAAAAATTAATCCAGAAAATGAAGATTATGGTTATTTTGTAGGTGGAGGAAGCACAGGTAATCTCGTGCAAACAACTGATGGGTGGGAATCCAGCACATTATTAAGCATCAATACTCAAACTACCGATTTACAAAAAAAATTTAGGGGCGACCCTAAATTAACATTCGATGAAGAAAACAAACTTGTTATTTCTAGTTTACTTCAGAACTATCCTGAAGTTATTACGGGAGGCATATTTGTTGAAGAAGAATTAACGAGCAATCCAATCACATTCACACAACAATATATTTTTCCAATACCAACAAATCTTCCCATTAATAAATATATCATATTTGATTATGAAAAAATTGCAATAGATACTGATAAAAACTCTAAATTTTACGGCAGTAAATATATTTCAGCAGGCGCTATAACAATAGACAACATAAGCCGTTCAGGATTAATAACTCTAAGACCTAATGGAACTACCACGGTAAGACACACACAAAATAGCGGAATGGTGTATACCCCAAATTCTATGATTATTGGTTCAAATGGAAACATATTTGCTGGAATAGATTATTATGAATGGAAAGTTTTTTATGGTTCATTTGATGGTGGAGAAACTTTTGAACAACGAACAATACATAAAAGTAATTCCGATGATAATTGTCAAGGCAGAGTATCAACTACAAGTGATAAAGCATGGTTTATTTATCGAGGCGTAGATTTAGCATACGATAAAAATTCTGGCAGGCTTTACGCAGCATGGGTTGATTTTGAAGACTGTATACGCGATACTGAATTCGAATATGGAACTTATGCGTATGATCACGACGTTTATGTAAGTTATTCTGATGATGACGGAATAACTTGGAGCGAAGGCGTGAAAGTTAATGATGATAACTCTGGAGGTGATCAAGGATTTCCTTCTATTACTCTTGATAATGATGGTGTTGTCTATGTTGCATTTTTAGATCATAGAGATAATCAAGATTTAGCCCAATTTGATGTTTATGTTTCTGCATCTTATAATAATGGAAAATCATTTTCTGAAAATATAAAATTAAATGATATTAGTGTTGCTAACGTCTTTGGACAACGAGATCCGGGAGATTATCTTGATATGATTCAAGTTAGCGATAATAAAATATACGTTGCTTATCCTTGTATGAATCTGAATAATGCTAATGAAGGAAAACCAAATGATGCGTGCATTAGTATATTAAACAAACCTTTAGGTTCAGATCATCCTACTGGTGATCGACCTCAGTCAAAAATTGTAAATTTGGGTGATGAAGATTTATATGGAAAGTTAACAATGAGCATTCAAAAGAACTTTGGTGATGAAACAAGCGAAGAATGGCGCGATTATCTCATTGTTACCGATGAAATGGTTACAGTTCCCGCTAATGACTTAATTAAGCTAGATGTTGGCGAACCTTATGGCTGGAATCTAAAAAATGTTAGCATTTCTGAGCAAGGAAAATATCGTGTATTCGCCAAATTTGTTACTTCAGAAGGTTCAATTAACAATACTTATAAGTTCGAAGTTGTAAATTAAAAATTTATATTTACACAAAAATAAGACCCACTCATACCACCCGAAACTGGGCTTAAAATAATTCATAATTTGCTAATTTTAGTTTCTTAACAACTTGTAAAAATAAAATCATTTGCAAAAAAAATCGGAGTTTTTAATTCCGATTTTGTGAAAAACATTATTTTTTCTTAGATTTTTTCTTTTTGTCTGCAGATTTTTTCTTTGCTTTTTTTTCTTTTTGCTT
>PCUD01000108.1:10354-12663 GCA_002786785.1 Ignavibacteriales bacterium CG18_big_fil_WC_8_21_14_2_50_31_20
TTTTCTTTTTGTTTGGCTTTAGCTTTTTTTTCTTTCTCTTTTTTCTCTTTTGCTTTTTGTTTTTCTTTTGCCTTTTTTTCTTTTTCTTTATCACTCATTTTCTTTTCCTTTTTATGTTTCTTTTTATCTGACTTAGTTTTGCCTTCTTTAGTTAAGTTTTCCGTTTTTTCTTTTTCAATAATATTTAGATCCTCTGTTTTCAACACTTCATTTTCAGAAGTACTTTCAGTCGAGACAACTGCGGGTTTGGCTATTGTCCTTTTAACAGCAGGTTTTCGAACAGCAACTTTTTTTTGTGGTATTGCTTTGCTGGTTTCTTTTTCTGGCATTTTTTCCTCCTACTAATATTTTGGGTTATTTTTTAAACATAAATACTTTAATATGAGTTAAATATAAACAATTAAAAAGATAAGACAATAGTAATTTCGATTTTTCAGTCAGCTAAAGGATTCAGTTTTGCCACTTTAATTCATTTGGGCGTTTTGCTTGCTTCTGTTCTTTTCTGTTTTGCTAATTGTGCTTTAAGAAATGCACATATTTTTTGAAGAACATAAATAAATGCGGTTTTTAATTATGCTGTTAATGGTATTTGCAAAATATAAATATCGAGCCTACCATTTCTGATAGGCTCTTTTATTTTATTTTAAAAGAAGTGCTTTCTTAACTTGTGTAAAATTGCTCTTAGAACTTAATCCATTAGCTTTTATGCTTATTAAGTAAATTCCACTTGGCAAATCTTTTGCATTCCAAGTTGTTTCATAATATCCAGCTGATTTATCTTGGTTAACTAACACACCAACACTTTGCCCAAGCATATTAAATATTTCTATTTTTACATTACTTTGCTCAGGCAAGCCATATTTTATTACAGTACTTGGATTAAATGGATTTGGATAGTTTTGTGATAAATAAAAATCTGAAACTGTAAAGCCAGGTGTCTCTACATCTGTTACTGAATTATAATATATATTTACTTCTGAACCATTTAAATAATAATAATTCCCAAAAGAATCTGGAAAACTAAGATCACTATCTTTTTGTTCCCACTCGCTGCCGTTCCAAACTTCAAATAACTTGGTAGTTAATTTGTCTTTTGAATCATAGGTGGATATTTCTCTTTCACAGTTATCCCAATAACTATCATTTCCAATATCACAAAAATTTAAAATCAAATTACCATTTTGATTATATGTGTAAGTGTTTCTTCTTAAATTTTCATAATTGCTATCATACGCCATATGTGTTAAATTTTGAATAATTTTACCATTTAAATTATAATTGGATGAATCCTTTTCAATAAATTCCCAATTGTTGTTACGCCATAGCCTTAATGATTTAGTGATAATATTTTTATTAGAATCATAAGTGTAATAGTATTCTGAATAATTTGTCCATTTACCTTCTCTCCATCTCTCTAATAGGTTTGTAACCATATTTCCATTTGAATCATAGCTATATGAATTTTTACTACTGTTTATCCAATTTACATCCCAATACTCAATTAATGTTGAAATTAAATTTTCATTTGAATTGTATGTATTTGAAATGCGCCTAGCGTTGCCCAATTTGTTATCATTAAAAATCTCAATAACAGTCAATATACGATTGTTGTTCAAATCATAGGAATAAGTATCTCTCTGAACAATTTGCCAATGGTCAGTATACCACATTTCATGTAGATGTGAAATTCTATTTCCATTTGAGTCATATTCAAAAGTTCTTCTCTGTATATTATGCCAGTTGTTATTACTCCAGCCTTCATTAAGAAACGAAGTTGTATCACCATCCGCATTATAAGTAAAGCTCTCTCGTCTGGAGTTAACCCAGCCAGTATCGCTCAACACTTCAATTAGCTCTGAAACTATTCTAAATTGTGAATTGTACTTATACGAATACTGAAAAGTAGAATTTCTCCAAATATCTTTTGAAACTATACTATTTATTATGTAAGTAGTGTCACTATCAAACTTGGATACTTCATTTTTAGAGTAAATATCCACAGCCAAAAATAAAATTACAACTAATAATAAAATCTTTTTCATATTGCCTCTTAACATTTTGTATAATCAAACTGAAAAATATCTCTCCGTCACGAATGACGGAGAGATAAACTGATGCTTATTTAAGTAAAAGCATCTTCATTGATTTTGAGAAACTTCCGCTCTCTATTTTATAGAAATAAATTCCACTTGGTAAATTACTTGCATTAAACTGAACTGAGTATTTTCCACTTGACTGATGCTCATTTACAAGTTCTGCAACTACTTGACCTAGTGTGTTATAAACAACTAAATTAACTAAACCATCTT
>PCUD01000006.1 GCA_002786785.1 Ignavibacteriales bacterium CG18_big_fil_WC_8_21_14_2_50_31_20
AATATTTTTTTCTTCGTTTCGGGCTGCAACTATTATGGATACTGATGGAAGTTTATCATCTTCTAACTTTGGAAATGTTTTGGAAGCCCCAATAATTACAACTGCTGTAAAAATAAAATATATTGAGAGAATAATTAAGAATACTATTTCAAACATTTACTCGGGTCTCCAATTTGATAACCATTTTGTTTTGTTTTCTCGATTATGTAATCAATCGATTTTTCAATTATAGCTTCTGATTTTAAGCTATCGTGTAACACAATTATAGAATTTTTATTTAAATATTTATTAACTGCAAAAATAACAATATTAAAATCACTTTTGTAATCATAAGTTAATAACGACCACATTACATTTGTTAGATTATTCCTTTTCATTAGTGTTTCTGTTAATAATCCAATTCTGCCGTGTGGAGGTCTAAAATATTTTGGTTCAATTCCAGTTGTTTTTTCAATAATATTAGAACACTCAGCTATTGAAGAATTAGCTTTTATATTTAATAAATTTATGTTTTTATGTGAAATTGTATGATTCCCTATTAAATGGCCTTCATCAATTATTTGCTTTGCTAAATCTGGATATCTTTCAACATTTTCGCCAACACAGAAAAATATTGCCTTAATTGAATGCTCATTTAGTTTTTCCAAAATAATAGGAGTTGTTTCTGGATTAGGACCATCATCAAAGGTGAATAGTATTTTATCAACTTTTGATTCCCATATTGTTCCAGGAAAAAGTTTATGAAATATTTTTGGTGGAACATATTTTACTTTTTTCATCATTTTATAAATCTTGTCATCCCCACATATTTCTGGTGGGAATCTTGACCATTATTGAGATTCCCGATAGGAGCATTCGGGAATGACATACATTTGTATTATACATTAGTATTTTTCTATCTCTTCAACTCTCTATCTTTCCATGTAAAATTTCCTAACGCTCCAGAAATAGCTGAATAAACTATATATGGAATATGCAAAATTTCAGCCAGAAGAAATAATGGTAAATTGATTTTCTCAATTAAAACTCCAACTCCTTTTTCCATTACTGCATATTCAACTAATATTTTTAACATAAATGAAACTGAGAAAATTGTTAAAAATCTTGGGTCTAAGAAAAATCCTAAAAATAACTGAGCAATCAAGCCCAAGTAGAAAAGAAATATTAAAAATAATTGTGCAACAATTAACTTGTTTTCATAGAATAAACCCTTACTAGCCCAGCGTTTGCGCTGCTGATTAAATTCTTCAAGACTTTTGTTTGCATCTGTTTTTACTAATGCATCTTTTTCGAAACAGAATTTTACGTCATAATTTGTGCTATAGGCAATCTTTTGCATTAATAATTCATCGTCGCCAGATGAAAGATTCATTAAATTCTTGTAACCGCCAACTTCATCAAATACCGATTTCCGAAATGCAAGATTTGCAGAGCTTGCAATCATTGGAGTTTTGTTGCCAATTAGTCCAGCCCCCGAAAGTATAAGTCCAGCAAACTCAAGCGATTGCAGCTTTCCAAATAAATTATCCGATTCAGCAAACGCAACTGGACCAGAAATAAGCGCTGTATTTTCCTCAAATCCAATAACCATTGTTGAAATCCAGTTTGGAAAATTTGTGCAATCAGCGTCAGTAAATAAAATAATAGTCCCTTTCGATTTTGAAATACCAAACTCAATTGCTTGCTTTTTGTGTGCTTTTGCAAAATTTGTATCCTTCATTGAATAGACAAAAATATTTTCCTTTGTAATTCCATTTTTCAGTTTCTCAAATGAATCATCGGTTGAGAAATCATCTATGTAAATTACTTCAAACTTATCACTTGGATAGTTTTGTGATTCAAGACTTTTTAAACTTTCCAGAATCTTTTCACTTTCGTTTCGGAAAGGAATTATTACTGAAACAAATTCATTGTCTTGTAGTTGAGTTCCAAAATAACCCAGTTTTGTAATTCCAACCCTAATTTTTCTTATGAAAAGAAAATAGAAAATAAGCAAACCGAGAAAAACAAAAGATAAAATATTTAACAAATTATTCCCTTTTAAGTAAAAGCGTTAAACCAATAATTGATGGAATTAACAGATTAATAAAAAACAAACTAATTGCAGCGTTAAAACCAACTGCTCCAACAAAACCGAGATTTTGCAAAAAGTAAACTGCAGCGCCTTCTCTAACACCAACTTCACCAAGCGCAATTGGAGGAATAACAATTTGGGCAAATATTATCAAATTTGCCGCAAAGAAAAATAACGTAAAATTGAATTCGCCGCTAAAAGCAATTAGTAAAAAAGTCATTTGAGAAGTAAAAGTTAAATGATAAAATAAGGAAATTGCTACAATAATTAATAATGTTTTTGAGTTAAGCGATTTTACAAACCTGACTCTATTTATTATTCCTACAAAGTGTTTTTTTGATTTAAGCCAACTTCGTATTTTCTTTGATGTTTTACTATTGCCCAATAAAAAATACATTGGGAAAAGGACTGAAATAATATAAATTACAATAAATCCACTAGCTAATTCTATTGAAAAACCGATTAAACCTTTCAGAAATATTATAAAAAAAGTTCCTCCAATGATAATTGCAAAAAATATTGGAATAAATTTATCAACAACCGTTGCTAAAATTACATCTAAAACTTTTACATTTTTATAGGGCAAAGCTCTAGCAAAATATTCACCAGATTTCATTGGAGTAAAAATGCCTCCGCTAATTCCATAAAAAACAGATAGCCAAACTTTGTTTTTTTCAGTTATTCCAAAGTATTTTTTGCTTAAAATATTCCATTTCAAAAACTGCAAGCCCAAATTTACTGGAAGCAATAAAAATGCAATTAAAAAGTAAATTTTATCAGCTTTTTTATAAGTTTCATAAATAGATTTAGGTTCAACATAGAAGACCAAAAACAATACAAGTCCAGACCCAATTATAATTTTGGCAATGTTGGTTATTCGTTTTCTAAATAAATTTTCCAATAGTTTTTATATCTTAATAAGAGTTAATTTAATTTATAATACTATTTAAAATAGTAAAATTTTAAGTCCTATTTTGAATAAGATATTTTGTAAAGTTTAAATAACTTTTAAGTAAGGTCAAATTATAAATTTGGCATTTAAACAGAAGTTCATAATTAAAGAATTTAAGATTAGAAACGACAAATGAAGCAAAAATTTTATTTACTTATTTCAACCATTTTTTTATTATTTCTCCTTTTAGAAGTTTCTTTAACATTTATTGTTACTGAAGATTTAGATGGAAATTTGAGTCTAAATTATATTCATCTTAAACCTTTCCAAATACCAATTATTGAAACCGAAAAAAAAATCGAAACGCTTATTAGCGATAAACTTCCAGATTCGCTATTGGTAAACTACAAAAGTAAGAACTTTACCCGCAAATACTTTAACATAAGACTCATCCCAGATTCGCTTCTTGGATGGGCACCAAATCCTATTTTCAAAAGCAGCGATGGTCTTTATGTTTACAATAGAAATGGAATAAGAACTCGCAATATTTTAGATGAAATTCCTCCAAAAAATAAATTAAGAATAGCAATATTTGGCGATTCATATTCGCACGGCGATGAAGTTGCTTTTGAAAATACTATTGGCAATTATTTAGAGGAATTACTCAATCAATCAAAAATAAATGCCGAAGTAATAAATTTTGCAGTTAGCGGTTATGGAATTGACCAAGCATTTTTGCGTTGGAAATTAATTGATGAACAATTTAATCCCGATATTGTAATTTTAGGCGTGCAATTTGAAAATGCAAAAAGAAATATTAATCTTTTAAGACCTTTTTATTACTTTACAACCGAAATTCCATACTCTAAACCTCGATTTCTTTTGGAAGGAAATGCTCTTCAATTTCTTCCAAATCCAATATTGGATATAAAAAATACTGTTGATATTATTAAAAATTTTGATAGTTGGCAGTATTCCCATTTTGAAGGCTTTTACTCAAAACAAAATTACCATCCAAATTTTTTATTTTATAGCAAAACATTTTCATTGTTTAGTTCAACAATATCACAATTAGTTGGTGAAATTAATTATTATAAATCATCAAGCGAAAGTTTTAAAGTAACTTATAAACTTTTTGAAAAGTTCCAAAAAGATGTGAAGGACAAAGGCGAAGTTTTTATTCCAGTACACCTTCCTGTTAAAAATGATTTTGATTTTTTGTCACAAAAATTTTTAAGTATTGTTTATAATCAACAGTTTATTTATGATGAGTTGTTTGATGCTTTAAGGAAAAAAGCTAATTTTGTTGAAACTTACGATACACTTGAAAACTGGGGCAAAACAAAAGATATGAATCAACTTTTTATGAAGCGGCATTATTCACCAACTGCAAATAAAGTTATAGCTAACCAAATTTTTGAATTTATACAAAATGAGCATCCTCAAATACTTTTTAACTCTAAAAGGAAAAATTGATGGAATTATATTTATTTATTACTGCAATTTTATTTTGGATTTTATACTACTACTTTGAAGGCAGTCACGACGGGGCTTTTGCGCTTGAAACAAAACTTATGCGCGAAAAACTAGGCACAATAAAATTTAATGAAATTGAAAAGGATTTTATAAAATTTGAATTAGATTGGCATTGGTACGATGGACTTGAAAAAGCACTGGTTAAAATTGTATTTTCAGTTTTTGTCTATTTTATTACTGATAATCTACTTTTTGCTGCCCAAATGCTTTTTCTTTCTGTAGGAATTCGCTCTTTTGCCCATGATCTTTTTGTAACAATTGCAATGGGGAAAAGCCTAAATCACATTGGTCCAGACTTCCTTTGGTGGGATAGATTTTTACGCAAAATGCATAATGTTGGAATAAATCAATATGTAATTAAATTCATTCCAAATTTGATTATTGTTTTGTGGATTTTATGGACTTTGGAGTAGTGTCATATCAACAATAATATGTCGTTAAATTTAAGATTGTCATTTCAAAGGAGCGTTTTGTGTGACTGAGAAATCTCAATATATATCGGTTTAAGATTTCTCTCCCCGACAATCCAGACATGTCGGGGGGACAAGGATTTATAATTATATTAAAAATCTGACGCAACGCTAGAGAAATTTATAGTGCAAATCTTGATGAATAGAACTTAGTTATGCTTTTAATCAAAAGAAATCCACACTAAAACCAGCTCCAAACTGGTTTACACGCTTAAAGTAATATTCACTAAATTTATGATTTCCGTTGTAATAAGAAAAATAAAGTGTTAATCCTTTACCATACCACTCACCAAATTTAATACCAAGCAGATTATTTGAACTCAGTTTATATTCTGGTTTACCAGCAAAAACATTGTGTGAAGCAAAAAACAGATTCACTGGTTTCTGTAAAAACATTCCAAAAACTTTATCCGAATTTATTTCAATTCCAGCATTAAACGACCATTTTTCCAATTCTGCTGGTCTAACCATTGTTGCATAAGCAACACTCGAGTAATATTTAATACTTCCAAAATCTAAAATGTGTTCATCCGCAACCGTTAGCTCGCCAAAATCTTGAGTAAAAGGAATTGGACGATCTTCGCCAATCCAATCATCTTTTGCAACATCCCAAAGTCCATCAACAAAATGTGCGCTATTGTGAATTATTCTAAAACGGAGTAAAATATTTCTGTCTTCAAAACTCAAACGATAAGCACCATGCCCGCCAAAAAAGCCATCCAGGACAGCAATTTGCAATCGTTTTTCAGAATAATTTGTAGAAAGTGCGTATGCCATAAAATCTATTGCAAGAGTGAGTTTATCGTTTTCTCTAAAACTTATAGCAAATAAATCAGATGAATTTCCAATATCAACTTTTAAATATCCGTTTTCTGGATAATAAAGAATTCCCATGCGCGCTTCCTGATGCGAAGCTTTTAGTGGCATAAAATTCTGCCCTTCCGGGAATAATTCATATTTAATTTTTTGAGAGAAAAATTGCGATGAAATGAAAAACAATATTAAACTTATTTTTTTTACTGAAAGCATATACTTTTATTAAATAGTTAAATGAAAATTTGAAAAACAAATATCACAAATCATTTAATAATTTATTGAAAAATATTGAATCTGTTTTAGTAAGCCAAATTTAAAATGGATTCCACAAAATGGTTCATAAATACAAATTATAACTAAAAGAACATAAGTGACAAAATAAATTTAGCATTTGCCTTTTTGATACTCCATAATTAAATTGTATGAAGACAATGATACAATTGCCTACAAATGTTGGTAAATTTTATTTGGAGTAAATATGGCAAGGTTTATAAAAAAACATAAAAAAGAAATTGGCATATCTCCTGATGAATTATGGTTTAGAGGTGATCAAAAAATTGAAAATGTTTTACTGCGAATAATTGATTTTGACTCCACAAATTTAGAAGAAAAAACTATTAGCTCTGTTAATGAATTAGTGAAATTGAGGGATAAAAATTCTGTTTCTTGGTTCAATGTTGATGGATTGCACAATGCAACAATTATGGAAGAAATTGCTGCAGTTCTTAGTCTTGATAAAATAATTCTTGCGGATGTTATGAATACCCACTCAAATCCTAAAGTCCAGGAATATGACAATTGCCTTTTTATTTCAATTAAAATGATGCAGCATGATGAACAAACTGACATAATATCTGTAGAGAATTTAAGTTTAATTTTAACAAAATCAGTACTTATATCTTTCCAAGAAAAACAAGGTGATGTATTTGAGCCAATTAGAGAGCGAATAAGAAAGCAGAAAAAAAGAATAAGAAACTCCGGGACTGATTATTTAACATTTGCTTTGCTTGATGTGGTTGTTGATAATTACATTTATATTATTGGAAATTTGGGTGAGAAAATTGAAAATTTGGAAGAAAATCTTGAGGGAGAACCAAACCAAATTGTAATTGACCAAATAAATACTTTCAAAAGAGAGTTAAATTATATTAGAAAAAACGTTAAACCTGCACGAGAATTGCTGCTTGCAATATTTAAAATGGATACAGAATTTATTTCTGATTCAGTCGATTTTCATTATAAAGAATTATTAGATAATATTAATCATGCTTACGAGCTTTCTGAAAGCTACCGTGAAATATTAACTGACCAATTAAATATTTATCATACAACTATGACCAGCAAGTTAAATGATATTATGAAATTTTTAACCATATTTTCTGTAATATTTATTCCATTAACTTTTATAGCTGGAGTTTATGGAACAAATTTTGAAGTTTTGCCCGAATTGCATTATAAAAATAGTTATTTTATTATGTGGGGAGTAATGTTAACCATTGCTTTTGGAATGTTATTTTATTTTCGAAAACGGAAATGGTTCTAATTAGTTTGTGATTTTTGATATTCAAAGAATATATTTTATTGCGTTTTGTTAAATAAACAAATAATATTCTCCACAAATGTACATTCAAATCTCATTATAAATTCAAATTTCCTATATTTGATTATTGTATTTAATATTTAAATATGGAGCTATTATGTTCTCATCCAAGACTTATATTGAACGACGAAATGAACTAAAAAAGATAATGAAAAGTGGAATTTTGTTTTTCCCAGGCGCTGTTGATACCCCAATGAATTACGGAGCCAATACATATAAATTTAGACAAGACAGCACATTTTTATATTATTTTGGAATTGACGCACCAGATCTTGCTGCTGTTATTGATGTTGATAATAATAGAGAAATAATTTTTGGCAACAATAGAGATATTGATGATATTGTTTGGATGGGACCAGAAAAAACTATTACTGAAAAAGCATCCGAAGTTGGAATTTCTGAAACAAAATCAATGTCAGAATTAACCAATTCGCTTAAAAGTCATTTATCTGCTGGAGAAACAATTCATCATTTGCCGCAGCATCAGGCACAAATTAAAATTGAATTTGAAAAATGGCTAGGCATTCATCCAACTGAAGTTAATAATAAATCATCCAAAGAATTTATTCGTGCTGTAGTAAAACAAAGGTCAATAAAATCCAGTGAAGAAGTTTCTGAAATTGAAAAAGCACTTGATATTAGTAACTTGATGTATAATCTTGCAATGCGTGCAACACGTGCAGGAATGTTAGAACGTGAAATTTATGGAGCCGTTGAAGGTTTAACTCTTGGAATGGGAAACGGAGTTTCATTCCCCGTAATATTTTCAGTTAATGGTGAAACATTGCACAACCATCACCACAATAATATTATGCGTGATGGCGATTTAGTATTGCTAGACTCCGGAGCAGAATCGTTACTTCATTATGCCAGCGATATTACAAGAACTTTTCCAGTTAGTGGAAAATTTACTCCTCGCCAAAAGGACATTTATAATATTGTTTTGGAATCGCAATCAAAAGCTATTGAAGCCATTAAGCCAGATGTTAAATACAAAAATATTCATTTACAAACCGCTAAAATAATTGCTAATGGATTAAAAGAACTTGGCTTGATGAAAGGAAATATTGATGATGCTGTAAGCGAAGGAGCACACGCTCTTTTTTATCCGCACGGACTTGGACACATGCTAGGACTTGATGTGCACGATATGGAAGGGCTTGGTGAAGGTTTTGTTGGATATGATGATAATACACAACGAAGTGATCAGTTTGGATTAGCATATTTACGTCTTGCAAAAGAACTCCATAGTGGATTTGTAATTACAGTTGAACCTGGAATTTATTTTATTCCACAACTTTATAAAATCTGGAAATCAGAAAACAAACTTGCCGAATTCATTAACTACGATAAAGTTGCTGAATATCTTGATTTTGGTGGAATTAGAATTGAAGATGATGTTTTGGTTACTGAAACTGGACACAGAGTTTTAGGAAAATCTCCAATTCCAAAAACGGTTGAGGAAATTGAACAAACTTGTGGGAAATAGGAAATTTATTAGTGAACTAAAGTTATTAAGTTAAAAAATGTAATGAGTTGTAAGTTTATTTTAGGCACTTGCAACTTTACACTTTAGGCACTTCTTTAAAGAAAGAATTCACTTGGATAAAATGAGATTATAAATGAGCAGATACAAAGAATTATACAATGAGTTTGCAAAGAGAATTCCGACAAATAGAATATTTGTTGATGAACTAAATCGTCTAGCTTATGGAACAGACGCAAGTTTTTACAGAATGCTTCCTGAGATTGTAATTAAAGTTCAAAATTCTGAGGAAGTACAATTTGTTGTTCAAAAATGTAAAGAAGCCAATATGCCTGTTACATTTAGAGCTGCCGGAACAAGCCTTTCTGGACAAGCCATTTCTGATTCCGTGTTAATGGTTGCCGATAGAAGCTGGCGTGGACATAAAATATCTAACGATAAACAATTTATTTCACTTGAGCCATCTGTAATTGGAAGTTTTGCAAATGCCTACTTAAAAAAATACGATAAAAAAATTGGACCAGATCCTGCATCAATTGATGCTGCTATGATTGGAGGAATTGCTGCAAACAATGCAAGTGGAATGTGTTGTGGAACTGCACAGAACAGCTACAATACTCTAGAAACCATGAAAATTATTTTTCGTGATGGAACTTTGCTTGATACTGGAAATGAAGAATCCATCGCCTCATTTAAAAAATCTCACAATAGTCTAATTGAAAATATTATTGAACTTCATAAAGGAATTAATTCTGATGTAGAACTATCAAGTTTAATTAGACACAAATACAAAATGAAAAACACAACAGGTTACAGCTTAAATTCGCTTGTCGATTTTTCAGATCCTATTCAAATTATCCAGCATTTAATGATTGGCTCCGAAGGAACTCTGGGATTTATTTCTGAAATTACTTACCGAACAGTTCTTGAAGCACCAAACAAAGCAAGTGCTTTAATTCTTTTTGAAAATTTGAGAGATGCATGTAAAGCCGTTTTTGTTTTGAAAAAGCAAGCAGTTGATGCGGTGGAAATAATGGATAGAGCAGCACTCCGCTCTGTTGAAGATAAAGCTGGAATGCCAGAGTACTTGAAAACACTGGCTGATAATGTAACTGCACTCTTGGTTGAAACATCAGCTGTTAATAAAGAATCCCTTCAAAAGCAAATGGTTGAAATTGCTGAGAGCATAAATGATTATAATTTAGTTCTTCCTGTTGCTTTTACAGATGTTCCATCCGAATATTCAAAATTGTGGAAAATACGTAAAGGATTATTCCCATCAGTAGGCGCAATGAGAGAAACTGGAACTACATGCATAATTGAAGATGTTGCATTTCCATTGGATAAACTTGCAGATGCTGCCTTGGAACTGCAATCACTTTTTGCTAAATATCATTATGATGAAGCTATTATTTTTGGCCATTCGCTTGAAGGTAATTTACACTTTGTGTTTAATCAAGATTTTAATATTGAAAGCGAAGTTCGCCGTTATAAAAACTTTATGGATGAAGTTATTTTGATGACAGCTGGCAAATACAAAGGTTCACTTAAAGCTGAGCATGGCACTGGTAGAAATATGGCTCCCTTTGTAAAATACGAATGGGGTGAAAAAGCCTACTCTATGATGCAAGAAATTAAAAAAATATTTGATCCAGAAAACATTTTAAACCCTGGAGTAATTTTAAACAACGATGAAAATATTCATCTCAAGAATTTGAAACCACTTCCAGCAGCTAGAGATATTATTGATAAATGTATTGAGTGTGGATTTTGTGAAAATAGTTGTCCATCGCGTGATTTAACTTTAACACCACGACAGAGAATTGCAACGTATCGTGAAATTGCAAATCTTACCCGCAATAAAAAAGATGTTCACAGAAAAAATGAACTGATTGAATCATTCAAATATTATGGCGAAGAAACTTGTGCAACAGATGGTTTGTGCGCAATCTCTTGTCCAGTAGGTATTGATACTGGGAAGCTAATTAAGCAATTGCGAGCTGATGATATTTCTCCAACCGGAAATACCGTTGCAAAAGTATTAGCAAATAGATTATCTTTAGTTTTATCAGTTATGAAAATTGGGTTGAATGTTGTTCATTTTTGTCACATTATACTAGGAACTCCAACTGTAGAATATCTTGCAAAAACTAAAAAGAAAATATTTGGAAAGAACTTTCCTTTATGGAATAAATGGATGCCAAAAGCTGCCGACAAATTATTGCCAGAAGTGAATTCATTTGAGAATGAAAAGAAAGTTGTTTATTTCCCAAGTTGTATTAGCAGATCAATGGGAAATCCTAAAGGTAGCAAAACTAATGAATCGCTTACAACAGTTACTCATCGTCTGCTTCTCAAAGCTGGTTATGATATAATTTATCCAAAGGATTTAGACAATCTTTGTTGTGGAATGCCATGGTTAAGTAAAGGTTATAACGAACAAGGCAATGAAAAAACAGATGAACTTATAAATAGATTGAATGAAGTTTCTGAAAATGGCAAATATCCAGTTTTGTATGATACATCTCCTTGTTTACAAACAACTAAAAATAGAATTGAATTAAAAGGTGGAAATTCACTAAAAATTTATGAACCAGTTGAATTTATTAGTGATTATTTGCTTGAAGCTTTGGAAATTAAAAAACAAGAAAAGACAATTACTGTTCATGTTACTTGCAGTTCAACAAAAATGGGGTTAACTGATAAATTTATTAAAGTTGCAAAAGCATGTGCTACGGATGTAATTATTCCAGAAAATGTTACTTGCTGCGGTTTTGCTGGTGATAGAGGATTTAACTTCCCAGAATTAAATGAATCGGCATTAAAATATTTGAAGCCACAACTTACAGAATCCTGCCACGAAGGATATTCCAATAGTAAAACTTGTGAAATTGGCTTATCATATAATAGTGGAATAGAATACCGTTCAATTATTTATCTTGTGGATGAATGTTGCAAATAAATTTGTGTTATTAAGTATACACTGGTGGAATTAAGTAAGGATTAGGTTAGGTATGAAACATATTATTTTATTTTTATTGTTGATTTCAAGCACTGAAATATTTGCTGGGGGCGTTGTATATCTGGTTCTTGGTTCAGATACAGCAATCTGGGAAGGAATGGGCACATCTACTTTTAATGATTTTTATAATATTGAGCTTTATACAAATCCAAATAGAAATACTTATGCGGTAATGGACCCTAATTTTAGAGCAAAATTAAAAGATTCCTACGGTCAACCATTAAAACTTACTTGGTGGATGATGGCGGGTAATATTTTTAGATATGCAAAAAACAAAAACATGCCAATTCCAAATATTATGACACTCTATTTAATGAAAAAATATCACGGTGAAAATATTGTTATAAACGGAGACGAATTAACCATGCACTATCATACATTCTTTTGGTCAGATTATGATGGTGATGGCATTTATTATTGGAATCAAGCCAAAACATTTTGGGAAACTCTTGATGATTTTAAAGTTACATTATCTCAATTTCTCTTAGATGAAGAAGTTTTTCCTGTTTCATTTAGAAGTGGCTGGCATTATATGGATAACGATTGGCAACATTATTTAGATGAACGAGTCTTACCATATAGCTTGCATAACGATTATCCAGCAAAACGATTTACTGATATTGAACCAACAGGTAATATTTATGATTGGTCACAAGCCCCTTCAAACTGGGTACCTTATCGTCCTTCTTACTTAAATTATCAAAAACCTGGTAACGGCAAAGGCTGGAATGTTAGGTCAGCAAGTTTTCAAGCAACTAAATATTGGAATTATATAGATTCTATATTTGCTGCTGCATCAAAAGGTCCCGACCAAGTAGCTTGTTTGTGGGCACATCTTCCAGAAGTTGATTTCCTTGATAATATAATAATCATCGATAGCTTAGCTCACCAAATGAAAACCAAATATCCTGAAGTAAAATTCAAATATTGTACTGCTGTTGAAGCAATGCAGTTGTGGCGAAGTAGTGAAGATAAAACTAAACCATTGATAACGCTTTCTGAAATTACAGTTGGTGATAAAGTATATTTTGAAGTTAATTCAGATGAACAAATATTTCAAACACAACCTTTTGTTGCTGTAAAAGATATCTACGAAAATTATAAAGTTGCTGACTGTGCTAAAAATGGTACGAATAATTGGATAACTGAAAAATCGTTTTCAAAAAAAAATTTAGTAAAAGTTGGAGCTACCGTTTGTGACACAATGGGTAATCAAGCAATGGATTTTATTGAATACTTACCAGAAGACACTTTTCTTGATAATCTGGATAGCCAATATTCTGAAGTTACTAGTAATTGGACCAACCAAAGTATTAATTCTTGGGGAGTTGATTCACGCATTTCAAATTTAAACGAAAATGATTCTGCTGTTGCCATGTGGAATCACACTATTTCTCAATCAACTTATTATAATTTATTTGTTCAAATTCCAAAAATCAACAATCCTGTAAGTATTTATAATTACATTATTTATTTAAACTCAGTTCCAATTGATACTGTAAACTTTTCTAAAATAATGGAACCATTAAACTGGAATTATTTAACGACAATATCAGGTTCTGAGAATGATGTATTAACAGTTAAATATAGAGCCAATGGCAAAGGGCAAACTACAAAATATGCAATTACTGATGTACTAAAAATATCGGCTTTAGTAAAAGAAAAAGAATTAAGTTTAGCAGAATCCATTTTAAATTTGGATGAAATTGTAATTGGTGATACTGTTAATTATACCTTAACTATTTCAAATTATGGTACTCGTTCACTTAAAATATTTGGATTAAATTCATTAAAGAAATCACTAATTTCAAAATTTTCATTTCCAATAGAAATTCCTCAAATGGGTTCAGTGGATTTGAACTTAAAATTTAAATTTAATGAACTTGGAAATTTTACTGATTCGCTTCTTATATTAAGTGATGATCCATTAAAAGATAAGTTCATTTTGCCAATTTCTGCTAACGTCCAAAAATATTTTGCCCTGACCGATAACGAAGAAAAAGATAAATATACCGAGTTTGGTATATGGAATACGAGCGTTGCTACTGCCCATGGTACTTCCAGCAGATATGCAATTGTAAATCAAAATCCAGCTTGCTATGCAGAATTTAGAACCAAGTTGAAAAAATCGGGGAAATATGACATTCTAGAAATAATTCCAAAAACTGTAAACGCCTGCGAAAAAGCACAATATAATATCACAATTAGTAACATAAAAATAGACTCTGTTTTGTTTAATCAAAATGAAGGTAGTGGTGGATGGAAACCAATTGGGACATATGATTTTCCAGCAAATGTTGAAATAATTGTTAGAGTTACCGATATTGGTAAAAGTACGAGTGGATTTGTACTTCGTGCCGATGCATTGAAGTTCCAGCTTGTTGAAGAATTGACAGATATTTCTGATGGTACAACGTCAAATAAGAAATTGCAATATAAATTAAACCAGAATTATCCAAATCCTTTTAATCCAAGCACTACAATATCTTTTACAATCCCAAAATCATCAAATGTAAAATTGGAAATATTTAACTTGCTCGGTGAAAAAGTTAATACCCTTTTCAATGGGTTTTTAAGTGCAGGGTCACATTCAAAAATCTGGTATGGCAAAAATAGTGAGGGAAGATTTGCATCCTCTGGAATTTATTTTTATCGGATTCAAGCGGATGGTTTCAATAGTGTAAAAAAAATGGTTTATCTCAGATAAATCATTTTCATTCTTTTTATAAGTTCTAGTTTCATAATTTATAGCCGTTAATTTCAGCTATCAATACCTAATAGAATATCGTTTCTAATAAATAATTCAGATTTATTGCCAAAATCAATAATTCTTCATTAAGAAACATTTTTCAATTTTATGCCAATAATGGAATGTAAGATAAAAGAAATAATAAAAATATTACTAAATTAGTGATGTTTAATTATGACACAAATGACTGAAAATAAAATTTATTCAAATTTTATTTTTAAAGTTCAATTTAATATAATAACTTATAAGTTATATTTTTCAGCTTATTAATTCTAAAAATCTAATTATTTTAGGTATTCTAATTGAGGCTTTTTTCTAAATATTTTTCACTATCAAATAAGGATAAATTATGATAAAAACATTCCTTTTCTGGGTTTTAGCTTTAATTATTACACTATCCTCCGCAATATATCAGCGTTTAACTGGTCCAACACATCCAACATTTGGAAGTGTTCAGTTTAATAATAATGAAATTGACTATTATTTTCATAGAACACAAGGTGGTACTGTTGACCATCTTGTAAGCATTTTTGACAAAGACACATCAATTACAGCAACTCTTTATTGGAAAAGATATAAAACAAATGACGAGTGGAATAAAGTTGTAATGCAAAACCGAAACGACAGTCTTGTAGCATACTTACCAAATCAACCACCAGCCGGAAAGCTAGAATACTATGTAAATATTTTCAATGGTAAAGAGGAAATAAATCTTCCAAAAGATAATTCTGTGGTTATTAGATACAAAGGTGCTGTGCCCGACGAAGTATTAATTATTCACATTATATTTATGTTTGCTGCTATGCTGCTTTCAGTAAGAACTGGAATTGAAGCTTTTAGAAAAGAGCCAAAGTTATATAAACTAACCTACTGGACTTTAATAACATTATTTATTGGTGGACTTATTTTAGGGCCTATTGTTCAACAATATGCATTTGGTGCTTTGTGGACTGGCATTCCTTTTGGGCATGATTTAACTGATAATAAAACTTTAATAATTTTTGTTGGCTGGGTAGTTGCACTTTTTATGTATAAAAAATCTGCTCATCCTGGAAGATGGGCAATAGCAGCATCTGTATTGATGATTGCTATTTATTTAATTCCTCATAGCGTTCTTGGCTCTGAAATTGATTACAATAAATTGGATAAAGAAAAGGCAAAGCAACAACAAATTGAAAATATTAATAATTCAATTGATACATTAAATAAAAGGTAGGAGTATGCGAAAAATTATTCTAATTACAGTGTTATTATTTTCATCAATATTAGCACAAGAAACTGTTCAATCATTTATTTCAATTAAGAATACAGGAGTGCAAGAATTCTTACAGAAATATCCAGAATATGATGGACGAGGAACAATTATAATGATACTTGATACCGGAATTGATTTCGGTGTTGATGGTTTAACAAAAACAAGTACTGGTGAAGATAAAGTGCTTGATGTTCAAGATTTTACTGGACAGGGTGATATTACAATTTATGAGGCTGATACTGACGAAGAAGATGAAAAGATTTATTTTGTTAACGAAAAAATGGGTTTCAAAGTAGCTGGTGCTGAAAAGATTTCACTAAAAACCTCTGACGGTAAATATTTTATTGGTTTGCTTGAAGAAAAAATATGGATAAATTCTGGATCGGGTGTAAAAGACATTAATAACAACGGAACAAAAGATGATAAATTCTATTTTGTTGCTTTTAATACTAATCAAAATTCAGAAAAATATGATGTTGTTTTTATTGACACTGACTCGGATGGTGATTTATCCGATGAAACTCCAATTAGGAATTATAAAGAGAAACATAATACAGTTAATTTAGAAGGTAAAAATGAACTTCCATTTTTTGCCATTGCTCTTAATATTTTTCTAAATGAAAATAGAATTAACTTCTTTTTTGATGATGGAAGTCACGGAACTCATTGTGCTGGAATTGCTTGCGGTAATAGTATTGGTGAAACTGCATTAAATGGTGTAGCACCAGGGGCAAATTTAATGGGATTTAAACTAGGCAATAATAATTTTTCTGGCGGAGCAACGGTAACTGAAAGCATGAAAAATGCATATTTATATGCTGATAAAATTTCAAAAGAAAGAAAGGAACCTTGCATAATTAATATGAGTTTTGGTGTTGGTTCCGAAATTGAAGGGCAAGCAGATATGGAAAAGTTTTTAGAGAAGTTAGTTAAAGATAATCCATATTTATATATAGCTACATCAAATGGTAACAACGGACCTGGAATCTCTACTACAGGACTTCCTGCTGCCTCAGATGCAATATTTTCAACTGGTGCTGTACTTGCACAAGATGTTGGAAATGATCTTTATGGAACTGTTTTAGATAAAGATATTATTCTACATTTTTCCTCACGTGGTGGAGAGGTTGCAAAACCTGATGTTGTTGCTCCTGGTGCCGCAACTTCAACTGTTCCTAATTTTTCAAAATCAGATAGATTTTGGGGAACTAGCATGGCATCGCCTTATTCTGCAGGTGTTATGTCATTAATACTTAGTGCTGCAAAAGTAGAATTCCCTGATGTAAAAATTCCTTCAAGATTTTTGTATAAAGTTTTACGCGAAAGTGCTGTTCCAATGGCAGGATATACAAAAATTGATCAAGGCAATGGAATGATAGATACTTATAAAGCTTTCGAATTGTTAAAAAAATACATTAAAAGTGGTGAACTAAAAAACTTTGAAACATACACTGTAAAAGCTTTTGCTCCAAATATGCCTAATGCAGAAGCACCAAACATGTATATTAGAAATGGAGCCTTTTTAAATGGTAACGAAAATTTTTCATTTACTATTGAAAGAAATAATTTTATTGAAAACAAAAAATTCTATCGTCTTTACAATATTAAAAGTGACAGTGATTGGTTGGTTCCAATTACCAAACAGACAAGAATTAGAAACGATAATTCAACCACTGTTTCTTATAAACTTGATAAGTCAAAAATGACGAAGCCTGGAATTTATAATGGTGTCATTAAAGGATTCCGTGATAAATCAGATATTTTAGAATTTGAGATGATGGCAACTGTTATTATTCCATTTGAATTTAATGCAACTAATAGATATTCATATACTTGGAAATCTGAATCAGTTGAACAAGGTATGCACAAAAGATATTTTCTTGAAGTACCGGCAGGGGCTAATTCATTACGAATAAAATTAAATTCTGAAAGTGATTCTTATACTAACTTAAGAATGTATTTACATAATCCTGAAGGTGAAGATGTAATGTTTAGTTATCTTTCTGCTGAAGTGCAAGATGATATGAGTGAAAAATTTTATTATAACCTTGAACCAGGTGTTTACGAACTTGTTGTTTTAGGTCAGTTCACTGCTAAAAATAAATCATTTTATGATTTAACTGTTGAATTTAAAGGTATCACACGTACTAATGAAAATGTAATTTGCCAGAAGGAAAATACAATTGAAGTTGTTAATTATCTTAATAAAGTTGATACGTACAAAATGAACGGTGATATTCTTGGATATCAAAAAGAATATTCACTATTGCTTGATAGTGTTGAATCTTACGATTATGCATTTAAATTCAACAAAGGCGAAAAAGCAAAACAATTTGCATTGGAAATATTAAAAACAGATTTTAATAAAATTACTGATTTTGCCTTGTTAATTATGGATAAAGATGGAAAAATATTAAGTGCCGATGGTCTTTCTTACAATACTGGGTCCATTTCTATTTATAATACTTTTAAGGAAGATGAGGTTAATTTAACTTTTAGACTTGTGCCAGCCTTTGCTTGTGGTGTTGGGCAAATAGATGTTAAAATTGTTGAAACCACTCTTCTTAATGATAAACAGGAAATTAAGATTACTGATAGTGGCTCTAAACGAGTTACCCTATACCCTTCATTGAAAAAAACTTTATTGTTGAATTATCAATTACCTGAATATAAAATTCCAGATGGAACAAACTATTACGGGAAACTATATTTTAATTCTCTTAATGATGAAAAAGAAATTGCAAAATTACCAATATTAATTAAAAAATAAGGACTTTTTATGAGTGAACATGAAATAACAAAAATTATTGGTTTGCCAGATAATGCTTATAGTGAACTTAAACCTGGTGAAAAGTATATTCCTATTATGCCAGAAAATAAAGAAGTTCCAGAAATTAATTTTCGTTCTGTTTTGTGGGGATTATTAATGGCGGTATTATTTTCTGGTGCAGCAGCCTATCTTGGCTTAAAGATTGGTCAAGTTTTTGAAGCAGCCATTCCCATTGCAATTATAGCGGTTGGACTTTCAGCTGCAACTAAAAGGAAAAATGCACTTGGTGAAAATGTTATTATTCAGTCAATTGGTTCCACTTCTGGAGCTGTAGTTGCAGGTGCAATTTTTACAATTCCAGCTCTGTATATTTTAGAATTAGAAGTTCAATTTTTCCAAGTTTTTATGGCATCACTTCTTGGGGGCTTTCTTGGAATACTTTTCCTAATTCCATTTAGAAAATATTTTGTTGCTGAAATGCACGGAAAATTTCCTTTCCCAGAAGCTACTGCCACAACAGAAGTTCTTGTTGCTGGTGAAAAAGGAGGCGGACAAGCAAAAGTGCTTATAATGAGCGGACTTGTTGGCGGTATTTACGATTTTGTTATTGCAACTTTTGGATGGTGGAGCGAAACATTTTCAACACGTGTACTTCCAATTGGCGAAATGCTTGCTGATAAAATGAAATTAGTATTCAAAATAAATGTTGGTGCAGCCGTTATGGGCTTGGGTTACATTGTTGGAATTAAATTTGCATCTATTATTGCTGCAGGCTCATTTGTGGCGTGGTATGTGGTTATTCCAGTATTTGCATATTTGGGTGACGCTATTACTCAGCCAATTGGTGCAAACGTAACAATGTTAATTAAAGATATGTCTGCCGAGCAAATATTTAGTAATTACGTTCGCCACATTGGTATTGGTGGAATTGCAATGGCTGGCTTGATTGGAATTATTAAATCATCTGGAATTATTAAATCTGCTTTCGTACTTGGAGCCAAGGAAATTTTTCAAAAGAAAGGTACTAATGATGCTACTTTAAGAACTCAACGTGATATTCCAATGGGAATTATTGCTGGTGGAATTTTTCTTGTTGCAATAATAATATTTATATTTTTTCAGTTTGGAGTTGTTCACAATTTGCTATATGCACTAGTTGGCTTAGTAATTGTACTTATAATTTCATTCCTTTTTACGACTGTTGCAGCAAACGCAATTGCTATTGTTGGAACTAATCCAGTTTCTGGAATGACTTTAATGACATTAATTCTTTCATCTATTGTTTTAGTTGCAGTTGGCTTAACAGGTGAAGCAGGAATGATTTCCGCCCTTATTATTGGTGGCGTTGTTTGTACTGCACTTTCTGTAGCTGGTGCTTTTATTACTGACTTGAAGATTGGATACTGGCTTGGCTCATCTCCATATAAACAGGAAAGGTGGAAATTTGTTGGAACTGCAGTTTCTGCAGCAACAGTTGCTTGGGTTATATTAATACTTAATGAAACTTATGGATTTACTGGTGAAGGTGCCCTAGTTGCTCCACAAGCTAATGCAATGGCTGCTGTAATTAAACCACTTATGTCAAATCAACCAGCACCTTGGATGATGTATGTTGCTGGTATGTTTATGGCTTTAATCCTTAATATGATTGGTGTTTCTGCTTTAGCATTTGCACTTGGTATGTACATTCCTTTGGAATTAAATACACCTATTCTAGTTGGTGGAATTATAGCCTGGTTTGTTTCAACACGTAGTAAAGATAAGGCTGTTAACAAATCACGTAAAGAACGCGGAACTCTTATTGCATCTGGATTTATTGCTGGTGGTGCATTGATGGGAGTGCTAAGTGCAATCCTAAGATACTTAGGTTTCAACTGGGTAAATCCCGAATGGTTTGAGTCTCATTCAGCCGAAATACTCGGTTTAGTAATGTTTATTGGAATTATAGTTTATATGATTTGGGATTCTTTACGAGCAAAGAAAGAAGAATAAAAATAAATACATAATTGTAGCACAGATTAATAATCTGTGCTACAAAATTTAACTAAGAGTTTAACTCAACTTTTCTATCAATCCTTTCAGTAACAACTTTAAAAACCAAAAGCGATATTGCCGATACTAATCCAATAGCAACAAAGTAATACCAAATGTAATGAGCATCTGCATAATAGGCGGCATGTTGAATTTCAGTTAATCCTGCTGGAAGAGTTTTTGGATCTGGACAATATTTAGTTAGCAAAAATCCCGAAAGTCCAAAACCAATAATTGCAGAAAGGAATGAATGTAAATGACTAAATCCAAGATATAAACCTTCTTCACCTTTTGGAGCTTGAAACGAAAAATATTCCAAAAATCGTGGAGAAATAAAACACTCTGCAAGTCCTTGAATTGCAATTCCAATAATCATCATTACTGTAAGTGGATGAAGATTAAACATGCCCATAATTGAAATTGAAGTTCCTGTAATTGCTTCTAACTCCTGACTCATTGCCATTGCTAATGCTGAAAGCGGCATTAACAACATTCCAACCAACATTGAAGTGACAGCTTTTTGCTTTTTCATAAGTTGCGTAACTAAAACCACTGATAACACAACTATTCCAGGATTAACATTTGCCAACCATTCTGGCTTTGCTGTTTCGTCCAAAAGACGAATTACATATTTGGGCATTGTAGCATAAAGTTGTCCTTGAATTAACCAAAAACCAGTAATAATTAAAGTAAGCACCCACAAACGAGGTTTTTCCAAAATGCCTTTTAAAGCACGTATTGTGTCTTTAAATGATTTACTGCCAGAAGTTTTATCTGGTTCATCAAAAAAGAAATAAGCAAAAAGAAGAGCAACAAATGCCATTCCAGCCGAGAAAAAATTTACATATTCAAGGCCTAAACCTTGACGAATAAATGGAACAAATGTTTTACCACTAAAGGCACCAATATTTACAATCCAATAGAAGAGGGAATATCCCCGTGCCCGATTTTTTTCGGTAGTGGTTTTTGCTACAGTACCAGTAATTAGTGGTTTAATAAACGAAGCTCCAACGAGAAGCACAAAAAGGAAAAATACTACTGGAAGTTTTGTAAGGAAAACACCAAGAAAAAAATAACCAATAGTAAGTAAAGTAAATGCAATTAATAATCCTTTTCGAAATCCAATTTTATCAACATATGCGCCAACAAAAGTTGGAAAAAGATAAAGCAAACCGTAAAAAAGTCCGACAATAATACCAGTTTCAATATCAGTAAAGCCAACAATATCTGTCATGTACAAAGTTAAAACTATAAAAAAGCCATAATATGCAGCTCGCTCGCATAATTCCATAAAATTTGCAAGCCAAAAATCTTTTGGAAATTTCCAACTCTCTTTTTCGGTAACTTCTGTCATTTTAGTCCATTATTGTTATAAAAAAATAATTATTGAAAATTAAGATAATGATAAATAATGAATGGTTTTAATAATATATGTGAATATTTGTTACTTGACAATCACTATTTTTTGATTTACATTTCGTCATATAACGAAATGGAATTTGCAATGATGGTTGAAAACACAAAAATATTCAAAGCGCTTTCGGATAACAGCCGGTTGCGTATCTTGAAAATGCTTCAAATTAAATCGCTTTGCGTCTGTGAAATTCAAGATATTCTTGGCTTGGCTGCTTCAACAGTTTCAAAACATTTGAGTATTTTACGCGATACGGGATTTATAACAGAAGAAAAAGTAGGGAAATGGGTAAACTATATGATAAATACACATCCAAAAGATTTACGGATTTCATCTGTTTTATCATCACTCGATTTTTGGATTGCAGATGAAAAGTTAATTATTGAAGATAAAGACAAAATGAAATCAATTAGCCGATTTACGATTTGTAGTAGCTAAAAATTTTTACCAATATACATCGTTATTTGGCGAAATATAAAAATGATAAGAGATTGAAAAATGAATTGGAAAGAACAATATAAAACTTTTTTGTGGATAGCGGGAGTTTTCCTATTTATCTATTTTATGCCTTTGGGCAATACAAACTTTGATTCAGCAATCTATGATGCTTTAGAATTAGCAAAATGGTACGCTCGCGAGCATGTGCTTTTGTGCTTAGTTCCAGCATTTTTTATTGCAGGCACTATTTCTGTCTTTATTAGCAGCGCATCAGTTATAAAATATTTTGGAGCAAAAGCTAAATTGTGGGTCGCTTATTTGGTTGCCTCCGTTTCGGGTTCAATTCTTGCAGTTTGTTCATGCACAGTTCTTCCGCTGTTTTCAAGCATTCATAAACGCGGTGCGGGTTTGGGACCAGCAATTGCATTTCTTTATTCTGGACCAGCAATAAATATTTTAGCTATAATTTTAACCGCTCGAATTCTCGGTTTTGAGCTTGGAATTGCACGCATAATTGGGGCAATAATATTTAGTGTTGTAATTGGCTTAATTATGGCGTTTTTATACAGAAAAGAGGAGGCAGAAAAAGCAAAAACTCAATTGGCTATGCCAGAAATTCCAGAAGAACGCCCAATGTGGCAAACAACATCACATTTTTTTGTTTTAGTTGGAATTTTAATATTTGCAACTTGGGGAAATCCTGAAGAAAATAGTGGATTTTTTGCATTGGTGGCTCAATATAAGTGGTTAATTACTGGTATTTTTGGAATTTTACTTGCTGCTTCATTAATCTTTATCCTAAAAATTAATAAAACTTGGGTTTTACTTGCAACTGTGTTTATTACAATTTTAGGATTTTCTTTTCCAAATGATCCATTAATTGCTTTTGTAGCTGCAATTTTTGCACTTACAGTTATATTAACTTTTTCAAAAGACGAAGCAAATGATTGGCTTGGTGAAAGTTGGACTTTAGCAAAGCAAATTTTACCATTGCTTATTGGTGGAGTTCTGGTTGCGGGATTTTTACTCGGTCGCCCAGGTGGTGGAACGGGAATAATTCCAGCCGAGTGGATTAGCAATCTTGTTGGTGGTAATTCAATTTCAGCCAATTTTTTTGCATCATTTATGGCAGCTTTTATGTATTTCGCAACTCTTACAGAAGTTCCAATTTTGCAAGGATTAATGAATAATGGAATGGGAAATGGACCCGCACTTGCACTTTTATTAGCTGGACCAGCTTTATCTTTACCAAATATGCTTGTAATAAGAAATGTAATTGGAACTGAAAAAACAGTCGTTTATGTTACATTAGTAATTATAATGGCTACAATTAGTGGAGTTGTTTTTGGATCGTTTTATTAAAATTAATTAAAAATCACAAATAATTGAGGAAAAATAATGTTAGAAATTAAAGTAGTTGGTAGTGGTTGCCCAAATTGTAAAAAGTTAGAAGCACTTTGCTACGAAGTGGTTGATGAAAAAAAGTTGGATGCAAAAATTGAAAAAGTAACTGATTTTAACCAATTTGGTGAATTGGGAATTATGATGACACCAGGTTTAATTGTAAATGGAAAAATATTAAGCCAAGGTAAAATTCCTACAAAATCTACTCTTGAACATTGGATTATTGATTCAAATTAAATAAAAAAAAGTTTTTTTCAACTAATGAAAGTGAATTATGGCAAACCTTACAAAACGTTTGAACTTTTTAGATAGATATTTAACGCTGTGGATTTTTCTTGCAATGTTTTTGGGCGTGTTTTCTGGATATTTATTTCCAGAAGTTGCCCCATTTTGGAATTCGTTTAATAGCGGAACCACAAATATTCCTATTGCAATTGGATTAATTTTAATGATGTATCCTCCGCTTGCAAAGGTAAAATATGAAGAACTTGGCGACGTATTCAAAGACACCAAAATTTTAATTCTTTCACTTGTCCAAAATTGGATTATTGGTCCAGTTTTAATGTTTGGATTAGCAATATTATTTTTACAAGATTATCCAAATTACATGGCTGGATTAATCTTAATTGGACTTGCTCGTTGCATTGCAATGGTTATAGTTTGGAACGATTTGGCTAATGGCGATCGCGAATATGCTGCTGGATTAGTGGCTTTTAACTCAATTTTCCAAGTACTTTTCTTTTCGCTTTACGCTTATTTGTTTTTAACATTGCTTCCAGAATGGTTGGGAATTGCTTCATTTAAAGTTGATGTTACAATATCACAAATTGCCGAAAGTGTGTTAATTTATTTGGGAATTCCTTTCTTTGGTGGAATGTTTACTCGTTATTTTCTAATTAAAGCTAAAGGGAAGGATTGGTATAATCGGAAATTTATTCCAAAATTAAGTCCATTAACATTATATGCCTTGCTGTTCACGATATTTGTGATGTTTTCGCTTAAAGGTGAATACATTGTAAAAATTCCATCAGATGTTGTAAAAATTGCCATCCCACTCGTGCTTTATTTCGTAATTATGTTTTTTGTGTCCTTTTATATGGGCAAAAAAATGGGAGCAAATTATCCCAAAACTGTAACGTTAAGTTTTACGGCTGCAAGCAACAATTTTGAACTTGCAATAGCAGTTGCAATAGCAGTTTTTGGAATAAATAGTGGAGAAGCATTTGCTGCAGTTATTGGTCCTTTGGTAGAAGTTCCAGTCTTGATTGCTTTGGTTAATGTTGCTTTATGGCTTAAGAAAAAATATTTCAAAAATGAAGAAGAAATTTATAAATCACAAATTACTAGTTAAAAAGGAGATAAAATGGATATAAATCAAGAAGTAAAAAACGTGGTAAAAGAAAAATATGCGTCAATTGCAGTAAAAGAAAGTGGTTGCGGATGCAGCTGTGGATGTGGTTCGCAGCAAGTGGAAGTAAATATGATTGGCGATGAATATAAAAATATTGATGGACATATTGAAGAAGCAGATTTAGGTTTGGGATGCGGAATTCCCACTGCATTTGCAGATATTAAAATAAATGATACAGTACTCGATCTTGGAAGTGGTGCTGGTAACGATGTTTTTATTGCAAGTAAATTAGTAGGTCCTTTGGGCAAAGTAATTGGTGTTGATATGACCAATGAAATGGTTGAAAAAGCTAATAAAAATAAAGCTAAATTAAACTTTTCTAATGTTGAATTTCGATTAGGCGAAATTGAATATTTACCAATTGAAGATAACTCGATAGATGTTGTGCTAAGCAATTGTGTACTTAATTTAGTGCCAGATAAAAATAAAGCGTTTTCCGAAATATATAGAACGTTAAAAACTAATGGGCATTTTAGCATTTCTGATATTGTTACAAAAGGAAACTTGCCCGAAAAGTTAAAGAAATCGGCTGAAATGTATGCGGGTTGTGTTTCTGGAGCAATGAAGAAAGAAGATTATCTCGAGGTTATAACAAATAACAACTTTAGTAAAGTTGAAGTTGTTAAATCAAAAAAAATAGAATTACCAACACAAATACTTCAACAATATTTATCCGTAGAAGAGATTAGAGAAGCAAACAAGAATGATTTTGGTATTTACAGTATAACAGTAAATGGATATAAATAGAGATGTTAAATTTTAATCTCAGAAATATATACTTAAGTACAAGGCATTTATTTCTGATATACTTTCAATTATATTATAATATGGAACCAATTACCAATTTGTTGACTAACAACTTTTCAGGATTCGAGAATGACCTGCACATAGCTAAACCGAATCCAGATACAATACACCTAATAAATATAATTGAGCTACAATTGATATTAGGGTACATGTTTAATTAGGTTCGCTAATATGAAAATAAAATTATTAATAATAATTATTGTATTAACTAGCTTAAGCAGAATAGAGGGTTCAGACAAGGAAAAACATCTTATTAGAGATAAATTCGCTGAAATAAATATTTCATTGATGAAAAATGAATATCCGAATCAAATAACCTTAAAAGAGATTAGAGGTTTATTTGAAAATATAAAAAATATTGAAAATCCCGTAAAGCAAAACGACGAAGAAAATAGGGAAAAGGAAACAGATAAATTAGCTCAAGCATTTAAAATGTTTGGGAAAAAATATAATTCTCATTATTCAATAGATACATTGAAACAATCAATTAGTCTTATCAATAATTACTTTTTAGCAAATTTTGGTAAATATTTTCTGAAACAGTTGAATAAAGCAAACAAGAAAAAGATTATAATATTTTGCACTTCTTTATCCTGTGAATGCACACTTGAAATGTGCAATAAACAGATAGTGGAAATACAAGAAATATATGAAAAAAATAAAAGTGTTTTTGAATACGCAATTGTGGATTGTGATAAAGAATCTGAATTACAGAAAAAATATAAGGTGGGATTTTTACCAACTGTAATATTATATGATGTAAAAGGCAAGAAGACAAAAAGATTTGTTAGAGAAGTAAATCTTTTAACACAACTAAATAAATATTTAAAATAAATTTGAGAAAAATATTATGAAAAAATCACCAATGGAATTACTTAAACAGTTTTCACCAGAATTTGCTGAAAATCAGATGCAAGAAAAATACTTGATTTTTGAAAATGAAAAATATCAAAAAGTTCCAAATAAGTACAAAATATTAGTTGGAATTGGTGTTGCAGCTGCACTTGGAAGTGATACTTGTACGCAAATGTGGACTAAAATGGCTAAACAAAATGGAATCTCAAATGAAGAAATTGTTGAGGCTATGCAAGTTGCGCGCTATATGAAACAAGCAACGGTTAATGATACAATTGCTAATTCGCTAAATATTATGGAAGAGTTAGGAGATGGAAACTGATTTAAATAAAGTGGCTAAAACATTAAAAGAATCTGCCGATTTGGAGTATGAGCCGGTTGGAGTAAAATTTTATGAAACAACACCACTAAATGGAATTCCCAAAGCGGACGATCATAGAATGTGTCAACTTATTATGCGTGCACGCAAAGGAGAAAATTTAATTCTTACAAAAGATGAAATATCTTGTCCAGCAGCTGCATCAGCTTTGGGATTTAAACCGTTACCAAAAAATTTGCAAGATGGAACTATGCTTCAAGGATACGGAATTTTTAGAGATAAAGAAGCAGCAGTAAAAGTAATGGAAGATATGCCACGAATTTCACAAGGAACTTTTGAAGCGGTTCAGGCGAAACCATTAAAGGATTGGGAAGAAAATCCCGATGTTATTGTAATTGAAGATGAAGTTGAAAAACTTATGTGGCTTGCTCTTGCTTACTTAAATGAAGAAGGGGGAAGATTAAATATGAGTACGAGTATTCTTCAAGCTGTTTGTGTGGATTCGGTTGTGCTTCCGTATAAATCTCAAAAGATAAATATGAGCTTTGGC
>PCUD01000034.1:0-2841 GCA_002786785.1 Ignavibacteriales bacterium CG18_big_fil_WC_8_21_14_2_50_31_20
AAAGATTTTTCTAAATCTGCTTAATTCTTTTTTATATTTGATGGTACCTTTTTCGTGAATATTGCCGGCTCTTTTTCGTGAATATTAACATTAATTGCTCAAATATTTATATTTGAACTATCTTCCCACTAACACAATACTTGTGTTAGTGGTTTGTTGCTATTGTCTATCCACTGTGTAATTTAGTTCAGTTACCCCACAAGTAAATTGTTGAGTAGTCAATAGTTTTAGTTTTATTTTGTCTTTGATGTCTACAAACAATGGAACGCCTCGTCCAAGAATAATTGGATTAACAAATAGCCAGTAGCCGTCAATTAAGTTCTGTTGAATAAGTGAATGTGTTGCTGTCGGGCTACCAAAAAGCAAGATGTCTTTACTCGCTCCATCGTGGGATTGTTTTATTTCGTTTATTCTGTCCGAAAGGTTGTCGCTAATAATTTTTGTGTTAGTCAAACCCGCGTCTTTCATTGTTTTTGATAAAACAACTTTGTGAACTTTGCTATACCACTTAGAATGTTCAATGTCGTGCTTGGTCGCTGTTGGCTTATCTCCTGCGGTAGGCCAGTAATTTTCCATCATCTGATAAGTAACTCGTCCATATAATGCAGTGTCGCCTTCGCTTATCCGCTTACCGACATAATCAAAAATTTCTTCATCAACTTTAATCCAGTCCATTTCTCCGTTCAGTCCTGCTACAAAACCGTCAAGTGATATATGCATAAATGAAATTATTTTTCTCATATAGTCCTACTTTTTGTTGTTGCATATGGTTTGTTACTACCTTTTTACAATGACCGCCAACTTGTTTATAAGTCCCACAAAACCAGATATATACAACAAATATTAGCATATATGTCTCATAAAAGTGAGTGTTAATTTGTGCAAAGTTAAATAAAAAATATTTATAAATCATAAAAGGGAGATTTTATTTTTTGTAAACTTTTTTGAGAGACATGAGTATATATTCGGTTGCCTTGCTGCACTTAACCAATTGCTTCTGTTTATGTAATAATTGTTTTTTGTTATCATTCTTGAATTTCCCATCCATAATCCACATACCTCCAACTGAAATCATCAGTTCCGAAAGAAATATACATAAATCCTTCTTCAAAACCTTGATTTGACCCTTTCCACCATCTGCCTGAAACAGCACCGCCGGTTATAAAATGAATGCCATCAATATATATATCTTCCACAGTGTGTAGATGGCCCTGAAGCACAAGCTTAAGGTTATACCCGTTGAAAAGATTAATTACCTCTTTTGAATTGTAAACAACAAGAGATGAATCGTTTGGTAAAGTAGATCCACCGTATTTCTGAGTATATGCTGTAATAAAAGGAATATGCGTACTTAAAACAATTGGAGTACTGGGGTTAGTGTTTTTTAACTCACTCTTTATCCATGAAATCTGCGCAGTGTCAACCTTTCCGACATATTTTCCTTTTTTAGTATCCTCAATGGAATTAATAATTATGAATTTCCAACCTTTATGTTCAAAAACATAGTAAGATTTTCCAAGTCTCTTTTCAAACATGAGCTCTCCATATTCTGGATTTGTCGGATCAGCACTGCTTCTTTTATAAATGCCATAAATCTCATGATTACCCATTGTATTGTAAACCTGTTCATTTGATTTTTTTATAACCTCCATGTAAAGATTATATAGTGAATCTGCACGACCATAAGATTGCCCCAGCGCATCCATTATAAGGTCGCCTCCAGTCAGAATAAAATCGGGGTTTAATTTATTAACAGAATCTAAAGCCTGTGTGAATCCCGCAACAGCATTTTCCTCCGGTTGGATGTGAATATCTGCCATAAAAGCAATACTGAATGAATCCTTATCTTTAATATCCCTATTACAACCTAAAAACGATAGTATTGTAACTGAAACAACCAATAAAATTGTAAATACTTTTTTCATTGCTTTGTTCTCCTTTTTTAATAGTTAATATTCATTTTATTTAGTCTGTTTTTATTTTATTCTGCTAATGGGTATTGCTCTAATGAACGCTAACGGTTGGCAATATGAAAAGTTGGGGAGTGCGGGCTGAGTTTCTATCCACTGTTAAAGAAAGTTGGCGCGGTGCACCAACTTTAGAAAACCACTTGCTGCACAAATAAAGCTGATTAAAACCAGTTAATAAAAATGTTACTTTTAAGACAGCTTCACCACTCCTCGACAGCAATTGTACTTTGCTAATTAAACGCCAGTAATTTCTGGCACTACTGTTTTCTTTCTTTTCTTTATAATTACATTCATATCATCTATTATTTGAGATACTACTCCAACAAAAGCGCCGTATTTTGTTTCATCAACCATTACCATTGCACGCAAGTAAACTACAAGTTTTTCGTTAATTACTGTAAGAAGTTCTTTTTTTATTTCGGTGGCACTTTCCTTGTTTCCATCTGTCGCTTTTTCTGTTTGGAAGGCAAGTTGTGCTTCTTCAAATTCTGCTTCTATGGTACTTAGTTCGTCAATTAGTTGACTTAAACCAGGCAACAAGGCAATTGATGCTTGTAAATCAGCCTTGCCAAACTCAAGCAACAGCGAGTCAATTAAGGATGATTCCGTTGCATAACTTTCGTTTACTAAGTTCATTCCATAATGCTCAAATACTGCATTTACAATTTTTGCGGCATTGCTAATTGTTACATCGGGATGATGCTCAAAACCCAGTGTAAGATAATTTATTGCTCTAACTTTGTTATCTCTTAGCTCGTCTTTTTCTTCAAGATTGCCTTCAGCTTTAACCCCAAATATGCATTAGAAAAGCATTAATGCATATTCGACTAACTCGCTCTAAGCGTTTGTACTATTGTTCACTTAACCTTTT
>PCUD01000034.1:2859-9434 GCA_002786785.1 Ignavibacteriales bacterium CG18_big_fil_WC_8_21_14_2_50_31_20
AATGCGGTTTATTGATTCTGTTAATTTTGCGTTAATTGGCTGTAGTTGTTCAAAAATAGTGGCTAAATGTGCATCGCTGCTTAATGTGGTTTGTGAATATTCGGCTATTATCCCGCTTGTAACCGAATTGATTTCCGTTGTTCTAACTGTTGTTGTTAGTTTGCTGATTTGACCCATTCTTTGCTCCTTTTGTTTTTTTATAAATTGCTTTTGCATTAACCCTAATGCAAAAACACCAAATCATTCCTCTCTTGTTGCTTTTTTGTTATGACTGTTTAGTCAAAACCAACTTTTGGGTTTTTCTTGTCGTGACTATTTAGTCAAACCTCCACTTTTTACCTTTTCTTGCCGTGACTGTTTGGTCAAAGCTCCACTTTTTACTTTTTCTTGCCATGACTGTTTAGTCACGCCTTCCTTTTTTATTTTTCTGGCTTTGACTTTTTAGTCATGCTTCCCTTTGGGGGATTCCAGCTCACAACTTCCAATTTATCATAATTGTTATTTGGTTTTTACACCGTTTTTTCAACTTCTTCAAAATATCTATCTATTTTTTTTTGCAATTCAATAGTTTTTGATAGTGAAGTTACAATTTTACAGTAGGTTTTTATTTCATCTAAAGTAAGAGTTCTATTTTTTCTATCCTTTAGCCATTTTTCACAAACTTGATAACCGCCAATTTGATATTGCCATACTTCTTCTTTAATTCCGTCAAAATATTGTTCTTTGTTTATCCAAACTTTCCCTTCCTCATATTTAGGTTTTTCTACTTTGTTGCTTCCATCTATTTGAAATTTAGAAATAGTCTTATCCAATTCTTTTGACTTTAACAAATGTAAATCTGCAAGCTGTTTACCAAGTTTACCAAGTTGAATAAAAAGTTTGTAATCTTTTGTAAAAGGAAGTCGCGGGAAATCTACCTTTAAGAATTCTGTATATTTTTTACGGTATATATAGCTGTAAAGAACTGCATAGATGTAATAAAAAATTTCTTCTGGCGTTACATCTTTTTTATAATTCTTTTTTAAGTCTTCAAATAATTCCGGTTTTATGTTTGGCTGCTTGCCTTGATATTTTATTTCCGGTTCAAACATCATCATTTGAGCAAGAGGATTTTTCTTTTTATCTCTCTTTATTGTTTCGGGATAAAGGTAAAGCGGAAATACTAATTCTCCACCCCTTCTAAATAAATTGAGATCAACAATATTCTCAGCAATAAATACAATATCATAATTATCTGAACCAGTAGCACTTCCTGTACGCCCGACACAAATGGCAAGATTATCTTGAAGAAGATGAATCATAACCTTTTCAACTTGTCTTGCAACCAATGTTGGATGATAAAATATCCACTTCTTGTCGAAAGGACGATATTGAATATGAGTATAATAATCTTCTAAATCTTTATTACGATAAAAGTGCTTTCTTGCTTCATGCAAATCCCATTTATCTTTATCCCTTAATGGAAGTTTCAAACTTTTTGAAACAAACTCATCAGATAAGGATTTATCTGAAAAAATTCTAATTCTTTGATTAATTTCATTTTTATTAAATCCAATCACAAAAGAGTCTCTTTTTGTAACTATTCCAGTATTATTTATCGGAAATATTTCTGTTATTTTAGAATAAGTTTGATATTTTTTTTGCAATCTTTGGTCTTGCGGAATAAAAAGATAAAACTCCGGGTAAGGCACAATCTTTTGCCACTTAACATTTTTAATGTTGTGCTTGTTAAGCCAATCGTATTTTCTTTCTCTTAAACCATAAATTTCTGAGTGATAAATTTTAGCCATTTTATTTTCTACTTTTTATTAATCTTTTTATGAGTTTCTTTAGGCGGCAAAAAATTTTCGCCGGTAATTACGCTTTTTCCTGTTTTCAGTTTCAGCAATTTGCCTTGTAGAAAGCTCAGCCAAAGCGGTAAAAATTAATTCTGCTTCGCTCATATGATCGCGTAAGTTTTGAGTTTTTAATCCTTTTAAGTTTTTGTGCTCTTTAACTGTTAAATTGCTCCACTCTTTATGTATAATAGATGTAAGAATTGCGAATTCATCTTTCTTTTCAATACCGTGCCCACTCCAGTAATCAGTAAGTTTATTTCGCGTCTCTTGGCTCATCATCCTTTGCTGAATCCACTTTTCACTTCTTCCGTGTTTCTGCCAATATTCGCGTGAGCGGTTCAATGCTTTTTCGGGGTCATTCATTTCCTCAATTCTTTCGTAACCAACTTTAGCAAGCCATAGTTTTATGGGTTCTGCTTTTTTGCTTGGCACAGATTGAACAAGACGGAGAATAGTTTCAACATCGGCAACATCTGTAGCATATTTTTTTCCGTCAGCGGAAATTAATTTCAGTTGGTGACAATTTGTCACCGACTCGTTCCCTTCTTTTTTAAGCCTTTCTTTAAGTTTATTCCAATATTTTCTTGCCATTTGAAAATCGCTTTGATCGGTAAGAGCTGCAACAATATCAATAATCGAGAAATACCACTTCTCTTTTTCATCATCATAGTGTCTGCGGATTTTAAAAACTTCGAAAATTGACAAAGATTTATCCTTATTATCTACCATAGAATTTTTCCTAAAAATTATTTCTTATACTTAATCATAAAACAAACCGCAACTCCCTGCTGTATATCAAAAACATTTTTGGCTTTACAGCTATCGGGTGCTTTTTCTTGCTTTGTACATTTACCCATGGCTTAACTTTTTACTTTTTCTTGCTTTGAATGTTTAGTCGAGCATTCCTTTCATGTTTTTCATAATTGAATATTAAAAATTACTTCTACTTCTATTTATCTTAACAGAGCCTAAATATTCCTCGATAGTATGAATACATTTTATTTAATATAAAAACTAAAAGTTATCCCCAGTAAATACCTATTAATCTCACTATAATATTTTTCTTCTTCTATCTCCAAAACAGAAAAGCTTGATTCATAAAACGGCGCTATCGTAAAATTATTGATAGGAATTTTAAATTTAATATTGAGATTCCATGTTTGAGTATAATTATATTTCTCATCAAAATTATTAATTCTACTAATTTGACTCCCACCTGAAATATATGGCGAAAAATGAATCGACGCTTTATCTCCATCTGTATTTCTAAAATCATCTTTTATTATTAAATTCATTCTTTCTGCAAAACCAACTCTACCAATATTATCATTAGATAACGTAATAGTCGCATCCCCTTTTGTTTAAATTACTGTATATCCAGATGCAGTTTTAGCAACCCCATAATAAGTTTCACCATTTTTTGTGAATACAGTATCTATTTGAGCAAATATGTTAGTTAGATTAATTAAAATAAAAGATAGAATAAATGATAATTTCATTATGTTTTTCCTTATAAAAAATAATACCTTGATTTTTAATAGTGTAATAAATTTATGTATATCCTAAATTTCAAATAAACACATTAGAACAAATTATATATATAATTAACGAGCTCTGAATTATTTCATGCCGTAAAAGTTTTGAAAACACAAACATTTGCTCCATTTACCCTGCCTCGCCTCTGTACGAAACTATTTATAACTCAGCTCCATTTTAAAACTGATACCCTAACTCTATACCAAGTTTAAGTTTTTTGATTGTCTTATAATATTCAAGATTTTTTATGTGCAAATACAATTGCGGTTATAAATATCAAAATCATAATTTTTAATTTCATTTACTCTTTTTTCCTTTACTGCTTTCCTACAAAGGGGAACCTGAATTTTGTTTACTCAATATTGTTTATTGCAAAAATCCTATTTTTTTACTTTCTTAATGAAATCACGTACCATTTCAAGGTCTTTTGTTGGACTTACTTCAGTAACTTTTGTTTTTTTCCACATTACCGTCAATAAATCCAAACTATCTTTTTGTATTTCCCCCAATTCTAACGAATCATGGAATTCAAATTTTTTTACAAAAATATTTCCATTTAATGTTAATTTTATTAGCTCTAATTTTATTTTTTCTTTTACGTTAATATCTACAGATAAGGGATTATAAGCAGCATAATAATCTGAAGAATCCTTAATAATATTTTCAACTAATGCCTTTAACTTATAATAATTATCATAGTTAATGTTCATTAACAAAATCGTTAATGTTGTCATATTTTTAATATGGCTTTCATGAATATTATTTGCATGAACCAGATTTTCAAATATTTGCCACCTATTAATAATATATTTAACAGACACTGTTAAAATTGAATCTAGGTTTCTTCTTACTTCACTAAATTTATCAGCGCTAGCAGCTCCAGCTAAATCATCCCTTATATCACTGAATTTTCTTGAATATCTTCCATAAAATTCTTTACAATCAACAACCGTAAGCTTACTTTCATTTTCTTTTCCACTCGCCATACTATTATAGTTAGTATTTATGCGCCTTATAATTGCAGAATATTCAGCCCTTGTATTTTTTTCTAATTCGTTTTCACCACACCCCACAAACATTGAAATCAAGAACATGGCAGTAAACAGTTTCATAATTTACCTCTCAAAACATTTTTTGTAAACTGTTATTTTATTGTAATTAAGTCTCGACATTATTCCAAAGCATCCAAAATTGCATTCTCCGCTTTATATGTTGGGCAGATTGTTCTAGTTGGCGGTGTTCCATTTGCTGGATTTGCAACCATCACTTCCGCACAACTGCCTGAATTAAAACTCCAAGTGGTAGTGTCGTCTGAGAAAATATATCTTGCATTTACCACTACTTTGGTCTTCGCACTATCTATTTTTACAACAACAATATTCATTTTTCCAATTAACTGCCCTTTATTGTATGTTGAAAGATATTTAACGTAATCTCCTTCAAAATTTCTCTTTTGTGCTAGTACTTTAATATCTACTTTCCAGTATCCACCCGTTATATACTCTTCTGGGTTACTTGCTCCAAATGATAGCGTGAGCAGACCAGATTCTTTTTCAAAATTTTCAATCCCAAAGAAAGTACCAGCAGAGTAGCTAATTAATCTATCCCACACTTCATCAAATGGTTTATTAATTATTTTCGAAAATTGGTTTTCAGAATTATTTTTCATTGGTGGTTTATAAACACCACTTGCACTAGCTGATGCTATAAATAGCATAATAAAAACAACAATTACACTAAAAGATAAAATGTGCTTAAAATTTTTCATAATATTTCCTCTCTCTTTTTTAAATTTACAAATAGTGATATTGACATTCCTAAAACGATACTCACTACATCTTTCAAATCAAATGTTCCCCAAATAATCTTGAAGAATTGCAAGAACTCAAACGCTATTCCGATTACAAAAGAAAAAATAATCCAAAACAATAATTCATTTCTCTGTCTTTTATTCCATATAATTATCATTGAAGAAATTAACGCATAACCCCATAAAGCATCTGGCAAATTATATTTTATCCAACTAGGACTGAATTTTGCCAATACATGATAATTTGTATTTAAATATTCATTTTTAAACCAACTATTCAATATGTATTTTGTTGGTTCTCTAAAAAAAACATAAATTGTTATACCTATTACTATTGGAAGTATTATCTGAATAATTATATACTTAAATATTACTCTTGTCTTATTAACCATTTGCTTTGTTTGCGACAAACATTGAGGCTGTCTCAAAAGTATGGGAAATATGTGGCTAAATAATTTCAATTTCTTTTTTTACCCTATGGAATGTTGGTGTACTATTACTTTTTGTTACAATGCCGAATTCAATTATGTATTTCCCCTTCGGGATATTAAAATTAAGTTCTATTTTATTAAACCTGCTCTCAATTTTATTGAATGAATCTTTTAAAATGCTATTTCCCTTTTGAATCTGAAATAAAACAAAATCAGCATTTTCAAGACTATAATTTTCAAAAAATATTAAATAAAAATACTCGTTTGAATTTTGTTTATAAGTCTTTTTTATTGGTTTGACCTCAAAGATGTTTTCATTTCCACTTTGATACATCGTCGTATATTTTTGCTTAATTATACTGTTATTTGGTAGAGTTTCTAATATTTTGTCTTCTATTTCTTTATTTAACATTATAATTCGCGCAATATTAGCGATTGTCTTGTTGTATTCTTTTTCCTTTTCTTCTAACCTAATATTCAGCTTATCCAATTTATCTTCATCAATATTTGACAAAAGAGAATCTGTGATAGCTAAACGGGAATTTAACTGCTTGAGAATAGTACTCTCCAATGTGTCAATTTTATCATAACCAAAATATGCCAATATTCCCAATATAATTGCTATTGATGAACCTATTACTTTTAAGGAGCGCAACCAAGATCTATAATCTACCTTAATTTCTATAATATCATTTTGCATTTTATCATAACTTCTATGAAATGAATTATTTTGCTTCATATTCATCCATGTGTTTGCGAGCACATAACTCTTATTTAATCTGCAACAGCATGTTGCGTTTTGGTTTGTTAAACAACATATTTTTGTAAACTAACATTCCATCAATTTATTCATTCTAATAATTCAATTTCCAAGAAAAGCAGTTCAATAAAAACCCAACAAATCACTTCCCGCATAGTCGCCACTCAACTGCTAATCTTAAATGCAAATTAAATAAACAT
>PCUD01000034.1:9445-10348 GCA_002786785.1 Ignavibacteriales bacterium CG18_big_fil_WC_8_21_14_2_50_31_20
TTTTAATTTAACAGATTGCCACGGAGTTCAAAGAACGAACTCCTCGCAATGACTATTAGTGAGGCATCCTCAATTGTCCTCGACAGCATTTTGAACTGTTTTTCTTAATCTAAGAGCAGATTAAGAGTAGGATTAAGAATTAAGATTTTTATAATTCTCATTTGTTTACAACATGCACTTACTCATTCCTCTTTTCCTTTTTGCCAATCAAATAACTATCTTTGTATCAAATAATATTACACAATATTTATTGAGGAAATAGATGAAACGCTTTTTAATTTTAGCAATCCTTTTTAGTCTAACGTTTGTAGTTACAGCACAATCCAAAAGAGCAATTACTGTTGACGATTTATGGGCAATGAAACGTGTTGGCAGTGTTGTTGTTTCACCAGATGGCGAGCAAGTTGCTTTTACTGTAACACAATACTCAATGGACGCAAACTCAGGACAAACCGATATTTACCTTATGAACATTGATGGAAGTGATGTTCATCCAATATTAAATTCTGAAAAGAATGAAAGCAGTCCAAGTTTTTCACCAGATGGAAAGAAGTTATCATATACATTTGGTGGACAAATTTGGCAATGCAATCTTGATGGTACAAGCCAAGAACAGCTAACCGATTTATACAGCGGAGCTTCTGGAATTAGATGGGCAAACGATGGAAGTAAAATATTGTTTGTTTCAATGGTTCATCCCGACTGCCAAACACAAGAATGCAACAAAGAAAAAGATTCCTTAAAAGAAAATTCCAAAGTAAATGTTGAAGTATTTACAGAACTAATGTACCGTCATTGGGACGATTGGCGCGGAGTTAAACGCAGTCACCTTTTCTTAATGGATTTGAAAACAAAAGAGACTACCGATTTAACTTTAAATTGCAAATTTGATACACCTCCAAT
>PCUD01000034.1:10374-10843 GCA_002786785.1 Ignavibacteriales bacterium CG18_big_fil_WC_8_21_14_2_50_31_20
AAGTAACAGCCACAAGCACAAACAACGATGTTTTTGTTTTATCACTTGATGGAAAAAGCAAACCAAAGATGATTTCAACAAGCAAGGGCAACGATAATCAGCCAGTGTATTCGCCAGATGGAAAGTATATTGCATTTACATCCATGGCTCGTGCGGGATTTGAAGCAGATAAACAAACGCTTATGCTTTACAACAGAGCAACCGGCGCAATTATAAACATTTCGGATAATTTGGATATTTCATTCGGCGAAATAGTCTGGGCAAGTGATTCTAAGTCCGTTTATTATTTAGCACAAAATGAAATTTACAACTCCATTTTTAAAATTGATATTGAAACAAAAGAGAATAGCCTTTTAATTAAAGAGGTTGATGCAAGCAGCTTAAGTCTTGTTGGAAATAAATTAGTATTCAAAGTTCAAAAATCAACTCTTCCTTTTGAAGTATTTACAGCAAACACCGATGGAAGTGA
>PCUD01000182.1:0-4890 GCA_002786785.1 Ignavibacteriales bacterium CG18_big_fil_WC_8_21_14_2_50_31_20
AGGTACGCTTTATTCAACTGGTCTCTTCAAAAGAGATGGAACTATAAGAATTCCAAATAAAAACCCAAAAGCAAATGAATTTGGCAAAAGAGTTGGGAAGCAATACAATAAATTAGCAAGGGAAAATGATATATAACCATTTTGAGAATTTTCGTTGGACTAAAAACATAACCCAACTTGAGAAAGACGGTAAATTGGAAGAATTTTAATCAGAATTTAGGAGTCCCATTCTAAGAACATCATGCGGAGTTCCGTCAACAAAAGTTTCGTTTCTTAAAATACCTTCAACCTTAAAACCCATAGATTCGTTTATTTTAATGTTATGAATATTTGTATCAACCGTGCTAAGATAAATTTTGTTCAATTTTAATTTTTTGAATCCATACTTTATCCAATATTTTGTTGCCTTTTTGCCATAGCCGTGGGCTCTATATTCTGGAACTCCTATTAGTTTTCTCAATTCAGCCTTTTTGTGTATAGAATCGATATTTAGAAAAGCAACAATTCCTATTGGTGTTTTGTCTATTAGAGTAATAATTCCCAATTTGTTATATTTAGAAGTAGTTAATCGTTCAATAATACCGTCTTTCGAGTTAGTCATAGACAACAAAAAATAACGACCAAAATCATCGTTCATCCATTCTTCAATTAATGCTAAATCGGTTGTTTTATCAAATTCACGCATGCAGAATGTATCAGTTACAATTGGAAGCTCCCAATTACTGATTTCATCAAAATCCATTTTTCCGTTATTTATTTCTGTAATGGAATGTAGGTTATCCTTAACATTAATGGCATAATCGAGAAGAATATTAACATATTTAAGATAGTCTTCATATTTGAAACCATATTCCAATGATTCCTTAAAAAAATTTCTTGTTAAAGTTTCAATTGTTGCATCTGGTATTTTACTTTTCTCCATTTTCAACTCAATTTTTTTTACAAAAATAATACAATTTTAACATAAAAAAAGGCTGTATCAATTTCATAGCATTTGCTCCCTGATTACCACAACAAGGTGAAATTTGATACAGCCTCTAAAAGTTAATATATTTTTTGTTTTTATTCTTTCTAATTAATCCATCATCATACGAAGGAAATCTGAGCTATCGCTATCTTTTTCATCATCGCTTTTTTTAGCAGGTTTTTCAATTCTGCTTTCAAAGTTAAAAGCATTATGAGTTTTATCGTTTTCACTTAAAATATCGAAATTTTTATTCATTCTTTTATAAGTAGGGACTTCAAAATCTGCATCTGCATCAAATTTAAAATCATCCAAAATAAATGGAAGAAAGCCATCTTTACTTTCTGACTTTGAATTTTTTGACTTCTCTGTTTCATTAGATTTTGTTGTTGGACCAAATCCCGAGCTAGCATTAAAGCCAGTAGCAATAACAGTATATGAAACATATTCGTTCATTTCTTCTTTTTGAACCAATCCAAAAATAATATTTGATTCTTCACCTGCTGCGTCGTGAATAACTTGGTTACCATCAATAATTTCTTTCATAGTAAGATTAGAAGATGCAGTTACGTTTAGCAAAATATTTTTTGCCCCTTTAATACTAATTCCTTCAAGTAAAGGTGAGGAAATTGCTTTTTGTGCAGCTTCTTCAGCTCTATTTTCACCGCTTGCAATTCCGCAACCCATAAGTGCTTCACCACTATGATTCATAACTGAGCGAACATCGGCAAAATCTACATTTATCTGACCTTTAATAGTAATAATATCTGCAATTCCGCGCGTAGCTTCATGTAGAACTTCATTAGGTTTATCAAAAGCTTTAAATGCACCAGCAGAGTCATCAAGAACATTTAGGATTCTTTCATTAGGAATAACTATAAGTGAATCAACATATTGTCGCATTTCACTAATGCCATTTTCTGCGTTCAACATTCGCTTTTTACCTTCCCACTTAAAAGGCTTAGTTACAATACCAATTACTAAAGCACCTACACTTTTTGCAATTGACGCAATAATTGGGGCAGCACCCGTTCCAGTTCCTCCACCCATTCCTGCAGTGATAAAGACCATATCGCTGCCTTCAAGAATTTTTTGAATTTTTTCTCGATCTTCTTCTAGAGCTTTTTTCCCAACATTTGGGTCAGCCCCAGCACCAAGTCCTTTAGTCAAATTAGTACCAATCTGAATTTTATGGTCAGCATGGCTTGTTTTTAAAACTTGAGCATCGGTATTTATCGCAACATATTCTACTCCAGAAAGTCCTCTATTCATCATACTTTCAATGGCATTGCAACCACCTCCTCCAACTCCCAGTACCTTTAATTTTGCCGAAAGAATAGGTTCTTGATCAAGCGTGGCAAATTTAGTCATAAATCCTCCTTGTTGTGGTTTTTATAATTCATCAAAAAATTCTATAAATTTTTTAAACATCTCTTTAATGTTGCCTGTTCTTTTTGAGGGTTTATCTCCAGTTCCTCCCCAAGTATCACTAGAAGTTGATCCAGGAACCCTTTTAATAAGCCCAGAAACAGTTGCGAATTCTGGACTTCCAATTTCATCGGAAAGTCCTTCACCAAATTCTAAAGGAACTCCAATTCTACAAGGTAACCCCAGAACGCTTTCGGCTAAATCAGTACAACCTCTAAGCAAAGATCCGCCACCAGTTAAAACAACACCTGCTTTAATTTTGTTTTTAAGTCCAGAATTCCGAAGTTCATTATCAATAAGAGCAAAAAGCTCTTTCATTCTTACACTAATAATTTGTGTTAAAAGAGTAACAGGAATTTTCACATTTCCTCGAGCTCCAACACCTTTTATGTAAATTGTTTCTTCTTTAATTATTGCTTCTTGAATTGCATACCCATATTCTTTTTTCAATTGTTCAGCGTCAGCAGTTACAATTCCTAACGATTCTCTAATATCATTTGTAACTTGATTGCCTGCCACACCAAATACTTTTGTATGCTTTATGCTGTTATCATGAAATATTGCAATGTCAGTTGTGCCGCCACCAATATCAATAAGTAAAACTCCTAAATCCTTTTCATTATCTTCAAGTACCGAAACACTTGACGCTATTGGCTGTAAGATGTAATTTTTTACTACATAACCAGCTTTTTCAACTGAGCGTTTAATGTTTTGTATTGCAGGAATAGCCGCAAGAACAACATGATTAACAGCTTCTAATCTTGAACCACACATTCCTATTGGGTTATCAATTCCACCTTGATGATCAACCGAAAATTCTTCGGGAATTATGTGGAGAATTTGTCTATCAACTGGAATTTTAATTGTTCTTACATCAGCCTTTAATCTGTCCAAATCACTTTGTGATATTTCATCATCCTCACTACTAATAGTAACAAAATTTCGATGACGTAAACTTGTAATGTGCTCGCCAGCCACACCAACATTAAGTTCTTTCACTTTAATGCCTGCACGATTTTGAGCAACTTCTAAAGCTTCACTAATTGCCTGACTAGTTTTTGCAATATTAGCAACAAGTCCTTTATTTAGGCTATCAGAAGGTGTGACCCCAAAACCTAGTACTTTCAAACCTGAAGCAGTTTGCTCTGCAATTACTGCGCATACTTTAGTAGTGCCGAGATCTAAACCAACTATTATATTATTTTTCATGAGTTGCTTTCCTGTTCACCTTTAGTATTCCTTGATTCACCTAAATATAAATAGCTTAAATAGCGTAAATCGATATAGCTTAAAGTATTTTCAATTTTTGAATAATCTAATTTTTCCATCAATCGTTCAAATAAAACAATTTTCTTTATTTCGTTATTTCTTCCAATAACTATTGGAACGTTCAAATTAGAAAATTGCAAAATGATATCTTTTCCATTTCTTAAATTTACTTCAGACAAACTTTCAAATAGTTTTGCATTAATAATTTTTAGTGCGGTTATAATTTTCAATCCTATTTTTACATCCAAGTTTTCTGTTGCTGAAGAAAATTCAGATATTTTTTCTGGGTTACTTGGCTCATTAATTATTGGAAAATCAATTTTCTCAGAATTGGGCAGCTTTGGAATTAAAATGGTTTCATCCGTGATTAAAAATTCATTACCATTAGTAATTAAAAGAGCTTCAAAATTCTTTTCAAATAATTCAACAATTAAAGTATTTTCAGAAACAATTATATCAACGCGTTTTATATATGGATGTTTTTCCAATCTATCTTTAATTATTTTGGGTGAAAGCAAATAGTAATCTTCTTGATTTTCAATATGTGCAAATTTCATATATTCATCTTGTGACAAATGATAATTGCCTTTCAACTCAACAAATTTTATTTCAGCCTTATTAGTGGTTTTAATTACAATTGCTATTGCAAACACTAATCCAATGACTGTTAATAAAATTAAAAGATTTCCTATTTTAATATTGTTTTTCAATTGTCTTTCTTCTTTTTGTATTCTGAAACAAACTCTTCACCAAATTTCCATATATCTCCTGCACCAAGTGTAACAACAATATCGTTGTCTCTTACTTGTTCTATTAATACAGGAACAATATCATTTTTATTTTCAATGTAAATAACATTTTTATGCCCAAAACTCTTTGCCGCATTAGCAATAAGTTCACCTGAAATTCCTTCAATTTTTTCTTCACGCGCTGGATAAACGTCTGTACAAATGAATACATCCGAGTTAAGGAAAGCTCTTCCAAACTCAGTATAAAAATCGCGTGTTCTTGAATAAAGATGAGGTTGAAAAACGGTAACTAATCTTCGTTTCCATCCACTTCTTATTCCAGATAGGGTTGCATTTATTTCGGTTGGATGATGTGCGTAATCATCAACAACCAAAATTTCATTATTATACTTAGTTTCAAAACGTCTATAAACACCTGTAAAAGATTCAAGTGATTGTTTGATAATCTCGAATTTTACACCTAATTCTTTGGCAATTGTA
>PCUD01000182.1:4939-17475 GCA_002786785.1 Ignavibacteriales bacterium CG18_big_fil_WC_8_21_14_2_50_31_20
GCTAAAAGTAGTTTTAAATTCATGATATTTAATATCTATTGCTCTTACATCAGCTTGCTGAGTAGTTCCATAGGAAATAACTTTCTTTTTTATCAATGGTCTAATATCTTGAAGGGCAGTTTCATCGAGACAAAGGACAACAAATCCAAAAAATGGAACTTTGTTCGCAAACTGAACGAATGCACTTTTAATATCATTTAAGTCCTTGTATGTATCTAAATGTTCTGTTTCTAAAGTTGTAATAGCAGCAATACAAGGGGTTAGGCTTAAGAATGTTCTATCAAACTCATCTGCTTCAACAACAATGTATTCACTATTACCAAGACGCGCATTTGTTCCACCAAGACTACTTAACTTTCCACCAACAATTATTGTGGGGTCAATTCCAGCTTCTGTTAAAACAAGCCCAACCATTGAAGTAGTCGTAGTTTTGCCGTGAGTTCCAGCAATTCCAATTCCATATTTCATTCGCATTGTTTCGGCAAGCATTTCTGATCGTTTAATTACTGGAATATCCTTATCAATTGCAGCTTTCACTTCGGCATTAGAAATATTAACGGCTGAAGAATAAACTAAAACATCAACATCGGTAACATTATCAGCCGAATGCCCTATTGCTACTGGAATTCCAAGGCTTCTTAATCGCTCAGTTGTAGCAGATTCACTCATATCCGAGCCAGAAATTGTGAATCCTCTATTTAGCATAATTTCAGCAATTCCACTCATTCCAATACCACCAATTCCAACAAAGTGTATTTTATTTACAACATTTTTAAACATCTATTTAATCCTTAAGTAATACTTGCTAACTTTATTATTTCGTTTGCTATTATATCTACTGCTTCAGGTTTTGAAAACTTTTGAATGTTTGAACTTAGTTCATTTAATCTATTGGCACTAAAAATAAGCTTTTCAACTTTTTCAACTATTTGTTGGTTTAGCTTTGAATCCTCAATTAATTCTGCTGCATTTACCTTTTTTAATACATCAGCATTTTTGAACTGATGATTTGCTGCCACATTTGGGGATGGAACAAAAATAACAGGCAAGCCAAGATATGCTACTTCTGCTATTGTTGTGGCTCCAGCTCTGGCAATAATTAAATCAGCTACAGAATATGCAATTGAAATATCATCAAAGTATTTTACTACTTTAACATTGGATGATTGTAAATTTTTAAACTCATCATAATTTTTTGCACCAGTTTGCCAAAGAATTTCAATATCAAGATTTATTAATTTTCCCAAATTATTCTTTATGGATTCATTAATGGTTTTAGCACCAAGACTTCCACCAACAATGACAAGGGTTTTCTTTGAAACATCCAAATTATAAATTGATTTAGCTTCTGCTTTGCTTCTTATTGCAATATTTATTCTAATTGGATTTCCACTTACAGCTAATTTTGCTTGATCTTTGAAATATTTTTTAGATTCTTCAAAACTTAAAAATATTCTTTCAACCTTTTTTTCCAATAGTCTGTTTGTTAATCCAGGATAACTATTTTGTTCTAGTAAAACACCTTTTGCTCCCATAATATTTGCACCCCACATTGCTGGCCCTGAAACATAAGCTCCGGTTCCAATAGCAACATGTGGTTTAAATTTTATACAAATTAAAAGTGACTGAATCATTGAAACAATTAGTTTAAATGGAAATATTAAATTTCTAAAATTTAATTGTCTCGAAAATCCACTTATCCAAATTGATTTAAATCTAAAATTCATTTGTGGAACAACTCGTGCTTCAATTTTGTTTTTTGTTCCAATAAAAAGTATTTCAGAATTTGGTAGTAACTCTTTAATTTTCTGCGCCACTGCAATTGCAGGATATAAATGACCTCCAGTTCCGCCACCAGCAAAAAGAAAGCGATATTTTATTAGTGCATTAGGCAATTGAGCTTATCCTTACAGATTTTTGTTTATTTCCTTGATTTGCAATATTAATTAGAACTCCTATCGAAATACTAAACAGTATAATTGAAGTTCCACCAAAACTAATAAATGGTAAAGTTATTCCTGTTGTTGGCATAAGACCTGTGACAACACATACATTTATAAATGCACTCATAATTATATTAAATGAAATTGCAAAAGCTAAAAGTTGACCATATTGATCATTTGATTTTTTCGCTATATAAATTCCTATTAAAAATATTGCAAAATATAAAAGCAACACCGTTGTGGTCCCCAATAATCCAAACTGTTCACCAAGTATTGAAAAAATGAAATCTCCATAAGACTCTGGAAGAAACAAATCACTTTGTCTACTTGCACCAATACCAACCCCTACTAATCCCCCACTGCCAAGTCCAATCTTGGCTTGCATAACTTGAATATTTGGTTCACTATTCCCATTAATACTTTCAATAAACCCAATAATTCGTGAACGCGAATGAGAGAATAACATCATCAAACCACCAGCAGCAAAGCTGAGAACGCCCATAGTTGCAGCAATATGTTTGAATTTACTTCCGCCTGTGTATAAAAGCGTAAAACTTGTAAATACTATTATAACTGCAGTACTCAAATTCGGTTGAATTACTACCAAGCCAGCAACCGAAACAATCCAAATTAACGGGTATTTAAATCCATTTTTAAAATCTTCAATAAGTTTTCCCTTACGCTCAATCATCCCTGCTATGTGCATAAAAAGGACTAATTTTACTAATTCCGATGGCTGAAATTGAATTATACCTAAATCTATCCAACGAGCTGCACCTTTATATTTTGGAGCCAAAAGTACTGTTAAAACTAAAATTAGAATTACAGTTAAAAGTGCTTGCTTACTATATTTATTGTAATATTGATAAGGTATTATTGAAAAAAGAATTCCAGCTGCAATAGCAGCAAGCATTTTTCCAATATGTGATTTAAATAAAAAATAAATATTATCAAAACGTACTTCGCTATATGTGCTGCTAGCTGTAAATACAAGAATAGCCCCAAGCACCATTAGTGATAATACAATTGCTATTAATATTCGAATTAAAATTTTCATTTATAAGTTCATCACTATTTGTTTAAAAACACTACCACGATGTTCATAATTGTTGAACATATCAAAACTTGCACATGCTGGGGATAACATTATTATATCCCCATTTTTCCCAATTTCGTAAGCTTTTTTCACTGCTTCTTCGAGGGAACCAACTTTTTGAACTTCAATAATGTTTTGAAAATAATTATATATTTTATCAGAAGAAGAGCCAATAGCATATATCACTTTTACATGTTTAGCTATAAGCGGTTCAATTCTACTGTAATCATTCCCTTTATCTTTTCCACCAAGAATTAATATAATTGGATTATTAAAACTGCGTATTGCAAACCACACTGAATCTACATTTGTAGCTTTAGAATCGTTAATAAAACTAATTCCGTTAATAGTTCTCACTAATTCAAGTCTGTGCTCAACACCTTTAAAAGATGCCAAAGCACTTTCAATTTTTGAGTTATTTAATCCTAATAATTTTGCAATTATTATTACAGACATTGCATTATACTGATTATGCTCACCTTTAATTTGCAAAATGTTTATTGGACATATATTTTCTATTGTTTCTTCATTTTTATATTTGAATAAATTGTCACTAACGTAAATGCCACAATTAATTTCCTCTAGTGAAAATGGAATTGCTATACCATTCAAATTTTTAGCTTCTAACAGAACCTTATCATCACTATTATAAATGAAATAATCTTCTTTATTTTGGTTTTTATTTATTTTGAATTTGGATTCCACATATTTATTAAAATCATTATTATATCTATCTAAATGATCTGGAGTTATGTTTAACAAAACTGCAAATTTTGGTTTAAATTCATCAATAAAATCTAACTGGAAACTTGATATTTCAAGAATTACAAATTCATTGGCTTTTACATTTAAAACAATTTCTGAAAAAGCTAATCCAATGTTTCCAGCTGCATACGATTTTAATCCACAATAATTTAATGTGTGGTTACACAATTCTGTAGATGTGGTTTTACCATTACTTCCTGTTATTGCAATAATAGTTCCTTCGCAAAACCATGAAGCAAATTCTATTTCACTAATAATTTGAATGCCTCTATTTATTGCCTCAATTATTACTTTTGCATCTGAAGGTACACCAGGGCTAATGATTATAAAATCACAATCAAATACATTCTCAGAATGCCCACCAAACTCATATTTTATGCCTAACTCATCAAGTTCATAAATTGAACTAAGATTATTAGAATAATCACTAACAAAAGGAATTGCATGCATTTTATGTGCTAATTTTGCTGCGGCTATACCACTGCGAACAGCTCCAAGAATTGTTATATGTTTATTTGCAATGTTTTTCATCTTATCTTAAATGATGCCAAGCTGATAATTACTAAAATTATTGTGATAATATAAAACCGCATGACTATTTTGGGCTCTGCCCATCCAACCAATTCAAAATGATGGTGAATAGGTGACATTTTAAATATTCTTTTTCCTTCACCAAAACGTTTTTTTGTATACTTAAAATATACTCTTTGCAAAATGACAGATAATGTTTCCACAAAAAATATTCCCCCTAATAAAGGTAGAAGAAGTTCTTTTTTGATAAGAATTGCAATAATTCCAAAAACTCCACCAAGAGCAAGAGAGCCAGTATCACCCATAAATACCTGAGCAGGATAAAAATTAAACCACAAGAATCCTAAACCAGCACCAATAATTGCTGCGATAAAAACAGTAAGTTCACCTGAACCAGGCAGATAAACAATGTTTAAATAATCTGACCAAATAATATTTCCGGAAACATAACTCATAATTGCCAATGCAAGCATTACAAATGTAATGGTGCCCATTGCAAGTCCATCTAAACCATCAGTTAAATTAACTGCATTTGAAGTAGCCGTAACAATAAAAATAACAACTGGAATATATAAGTATTCAAAATCCCAATTTAAGTTTTTGAAAAATGGAAGAGTTGTTTGTGTATTATATTCTGCAAACTCTGGTAAATAGTAAACTGATAAGCCAACAACTAACCCAACAATTACTTGTCCTAATAATTTATATCGAGCTATTAATCCTTTGGGATATTTCTTAATAACCTTTAAATAATCATCAATAAAACCAACTGACCCAAGTAATATTAAGCCAAATAATGCAAGTAAAATATATGAGCTTGTAATATCACTCCAAAGTAGAACTGGAACAATAATAGCAAGTAGAATTATTAGCCCACCCATAGTTGGTGTGCCAGCTTTTTGTTTATGAGTTTGAGGTCCTTCTTCTCTAATTGTTTCGCCAACTTGTAAATTTTGTAAATGTTTAATAATCTTTGGCCCAATATAAAAAGCAATTGCAAGCGCAGTAATTGCAGAAATTGAGGACCGAAAAGATAGATACTTAAATATTCCAAAACCGGGAATATCAAATAGTTGATTTAAATAATCAAATAAGTAATAGAACATTATTTTAATTTCTCCCTTATTTGTGTTACAAATTCTTCCATTTTCATTCCACGTGAACCTTTAACTAAAACAACTTGATTTTTGAATTCGGTTTTATTTATAAATGATGCTAAATGTTTTCGCGTCCTAAAATGTGCCCAATTGATATTAGTGTTTTGCATTTCACTAGACAAAGTTTTCATTAATTTACCAATCATAAAAACATTTTGTATTTTGCTTTTAATAATAATAGTTGCAAGTTCCCTGTGAATTTGCAAAGCATTTTCACCAAGTTCAAACATATCACCAATAATTAAAGTTTTTAATTGATAAGTTTTTATCTTTTTTAATAAATCAATTGCAGCTACCATAGATGCAGGATTTGCATTATAAGTATCATCTATTAATGTTGCTATTTGAAATGTTTCAACAAAAAGTCTTCCTTTTACTTGATTTAATTTTTTAATTGCTTTTTGTATTTGTGTTTTTGAAACACCCAAATATAAAGCTACAGCAATAGCTGCCAACATATTTTTTGAATTGGATATTCCATAAAGTGGTAATTCTGAAATAATTTTTTTCCCAAGGTATTCAACAGAAAGTTTTGTCTTACCATCCTTACTAAATCCTATTATTTCTCCTTTTATATCTGGTCTTCCATTAAATCCAAACGTTATTCTATTTTTTGTTTTCTTTGTTTCTGATTTGATTTTTGCATCATCGGTGTTTACAAAAATAGTTCCACCATTACTTAGTGTTTCGTTAAACAAAGAACTTTTCTCTTTGTAAACACCATTTGTGTCAATTAAATATTCAAGATGTGAATCCCCAATATTGGTTATAACAGCATAGTTGGGTTTTGCGATATTAGCTGTATAATCTATTTCACCAAAATGGTTTGTTCCATGTTCTAAGACTAAAACTTCTGTCCCCTTTTTAATTGAAAAAATGGTTTTAGGAACACCTATGTGATTATTATTGTTTGCTAAAGTTTTATCCGTTTTGAATTTTTCACTTAAAATAGTAGCTAAAATTTCTTTAGTTGTAGTTTTACCATTACTTCCCGTGATTGAAATTAATTTTCCATTAAATTTATTCCTAAATTTTTGAGCTAATTCACCGTACGCAATAGTTGTATTTGGAACTGTTATAATAGTGCAATTTAAATTATCAAAACTCGTGAGTCTATTTTTATTTATTATTATTGCAATAGCACCTTTTGAAACAGCTTCCTTTACAAAATTATGACCATCAAATTTATTGCCTTTTAGCGCAACGTAAATTGAATTAGCTTTAATAGTACGGCTATCAATAGATACTTTTGAAACTGCTTTAAAATTATCTGGATTATATATTACAGAGTTTTTAAGATTAAAAATATCTGTTAAGTTAATTTTCATTCATAACTCCCAAATATTTTTGTGCAATTTCTTTATCAGAAAAATGATATTTAATTCCATTTATAAGCTGATACTCTTCATGCCCTTTACCTGCAATTAAAATTACTGCATTTGGTTCAGAATTACAGATAGCTTGCTTTATTGCCTCTTCTCTATTTTCAATTACTTTGGGATTTTTTCTTTTTATCCCATTTAATATTTCACTAATTATTTCTAAAGGATTTTCAGCTCTTGGGTTATCGGAAGTGACATAAATTTCGTCACTTAATCTATCTGCAATTTCACCCATTATTGGACGCTTTGTTTTGTCTCTGTTTCCACCGCAACCAAAAACTGTATATATTGGGCGCGATTTATCAACAATCTTGATAATTGCTTCTAAAGCTTTTTCTAAACTATCGGCCGTATGCGAATAATCAACGACTACTTTTTTTTCTGCTTTGCTAATAACTTCAAATCTGCCAGGAACTTGTGGAGTAGAATTTATTGCATTAATAATAATTTCATCTTCATATTTTTCATTTACACCAATAATTGCAACTGATGCAGCATTATAAGCGTTAAATTCCCCAATTAGCTTTGTATTAAATTTAAACTTATTATTATTTTCAAGATTGAATCTAGTTCCATCCATATTAAAAGTTATATTGCAAATTTTATAATCTGCATTAACATTTTTTCCAAAAGATATTTTTGTTGAAAGATTATTTGACAAAAGTCTATCGCTACTTATATCATCAAAATTGTATATAACAACGGAATTGTTTTTTAGATTATCAAAAAATATTTTTTTGGCTTCTAAATAATTATCAAAATCAGAATGAAAATCTAAATGATCTGAAGTAATGTTTGTAAAAATACCATAATCAAAATCTAATCCTCTAACCCTATCAAGTACTAATGAATGTGATGATACTTCCATAACACAGTGTGTAATTCCATCATTTACCATCTGTCTTAAATATTTATTTAATGTATTGCTTTCTGGTGTAGTTAGTTGCGAATCTTCAATGAAACTTCCAAAAACATTTGAAATAGTTCCTAAAAGTCCTGTCTTAAAACCTGCAGTTTCAAAAAGATTTTTCACAAAAAATGCAGTAGTAGTTTTACCATTAGAACCAGTAATACCAACAAGTTTAAGTTGTTTTGAAGGATGTTCATAAAATTCACACGATAAATCAGCAAATGCCTTTCTTGTACTTTCAACAACAATTTTTGCAACACTATTATTATAAAAATATTCATCTGGATAATCGTTATTGTCTTCAAGCACTACTGCAGAAGCGCCATTATTTACAGCATTTGTTATGAATTGATGTCCATCAACAGTAAAACCTTTAACAGCCACGAACATTGAACCAACTTTCACTTCTCTTGAATTTGCAGTGATATCAATAATTTCTCGCGATTCAGAAATATCTGAAATGCTAATTACTTTAATATTTTGGATTAATTTGCTAAGATGCATCAGTTAATCCTCAATTTACTATTTTCTTTTAATGACTCACATTTCAAATTACAAACTGAATTATTGTTTATTTTTGTCCCAGCCAATATGCTTTGTTTAACAACATTTCCACTTCCAATTATTTTATATTTAATTCCTAAATTATTCAATGTTTTTATTGCATCACGTTTTGTAAAATTTACCAAATTAGGCATTATTGAAATTTCAGTAATTATGCTACCATTTCTGCTTCTTTGATAAGATTCGCTTTCTTCTTTCAAATTGGCAGATACAAATATTTCTTCTTCTTGAATTTCATTACTTACCATTTTTGCATCGTTTAATATCTTATTTTCAAAATTATCGTTTACAATATTTTTATCGGATTCTGCAATTCGCTTAGCGATGTTGTGGAAAATTGGTGCTGCTACTTTCCCTCCGTATTTACCAACTGATGGTGACATAACAACAATTAGTGCAATATATTTAGGATTATCTGCAGGGAAAAATCCTACAAATGAGGAGTTATATTCACTACTTGAATATTTATTATTTATTAATCTTTGTGCAGTACCTGTTTTACCAGCAACTTGTAAATTTGGAATTTGTGCTTCAATACCAGTTCCATTCTCAACCGCTTCTTTCATCATTTCAATAACACGTTTTGAGGTTTTATTTGAAACAACTGTTCTAATTTTTTTTCTTGAACTTTCCTCTATAATATTACCCTTATTATCTTTAATTGATTTAATAATAAATGGTTGTAATAAATCACCGCCATTAACTAAAGCACAATAAGCGTTTAACAATTGAATAGGTGTCACAGCAATTTCATATCCGAAAGAAATAAAATTTTTGGATATTTTTGAATACTGTTTTGGCTTTTTTAAGAACCCTGGTGTTTCGCCTGGTAAATTTATTGAAGTCAAATTTCCAAAGCCATAATCGCGTAAATATTTATAAAACATATCGTCATCAATTTTGTCACTTAATTTTGCAATTCCAACATTGCTTGAATGTGAAATTATTTCAGTTGAATTAAGTCTTTGAAATTCATGTGTATCTGTTATCGTTGCACCTTTTACTTTATATTTCCCATTTTCAGTATTAGTGATTTCATTTTCATACGTTAAACCTTCTTCTAAAAGGATTGACATAATAAGTGGTTTAATAGTTGAACCTGGTTCGTAAGTATCAGTTAATGCCCTATTTCTTCTTTCTGAATCTGAATAAATATTGTAATTAGCTGGATCATAATCAGGTTTATTTGACCAAGCTATAATTTCACCAGTAAATGGTTCCATTATAATTCCAATAGCAGATTCACCATTATATTTTTTTAATCCAATGGAAATTTCTTCTTCTAATATTGCTTGGCAATTTCTATCAATAGTTAATTCTAAATTATTTCCTGAAATTGGCTCGGCAGAATATTCTCTATTTATAGTTACAACTCTTCCTTGCACGTCATTTTCAATATAATTGTACCCATCAATCCCTGTAAGATATTTATTAAACTGTTTTTCAATTCCAGAGATCCCGTCCAAGTTTCTATCAACAAATCCAAGTAAATGTGAAGCTAAACTTCCATAAGGATAAATTCTAGAATAATCTTCAATTTGGAAATACCCATTAATCATAAAATCACTTAATTGTAAAATTTTGCCTTTTGGTGCTTTCTTTTCGATGCAAATATTTTTATTAGCACTATTCAATATGTTTAAATAATAATTTTCACTTTTATTAAACAGTTTTGAAAATCTTTTAGCAATTTTTTCTTTTTCTTTCATATTTGTCATTCTTGTATCAATAAAAAGTGATACATCGTTTTTTGTAAATGACAATGTTTCACCATTTCTATCTTTAATCAATCCTCGCTCAGCTTTTATTGTAACTGATTTGCTTTGCTGACGCTCTGCAATTTTAGAATACTTTTGGTGCTCACTAACTTGAATTGTGAACAATCGCATTACCAAAACAATTAGCATTACCAAAACAAAAAACAATATTAAAAGTACACGGGCATTATTCATATTTACTATCTACAATTTTTTTTATCTGGTCAATTTTTAATTGATTTATTGAAATATATTCCACTTTATTATTAATTCTTACCATTCCTAATTTTGATTTTGCAATATCAACTATCCTCCCTTCAGAGGATAATTTTTGGACTGCAACCAATTTCGATTCCAATTGATTTTGTACTATTTCTAATTTTTTCCCATTCTCATACATTTTTTTTTCTAAAAATTTTATTTCTGTTTGTAAAAAGAGAAATCCAAAAATTACAATAACCATTGGAAATACTATTAAAAACAAAAATTTAAATTTTGAAAACTTGCTTTTAGTATTTTTTTGGTTTTTACGTTTTTTCATAATTTTTCAGCAACTCGTAGTTTAGCACTTCTTGACCTTTTATTACTTCTAACTTCTTCTGAACTTGCAATAATTGGTTTCCGAGTTAAAATTCGCAATTCAGGTTTTGTTTCACAAACACATACAGGATATTCTGGAGGACAAATACAATCTTTAGTTTTATCCTTAAAAAAATCCTTTACTATTCTATCTTCTAATGAATGAAAGGTAATAACAGCAAGCCTTCCATTTGGATTTAAAACTGAAACAGCTTTTTCTAAAAAGTCTTCCAACTCTTCTAATTCATTATTAACATAAATTCTTAAAGCTTGGAATATTCTTGAAAGAGCTTTTATTAAAAATTTTTCTGGTGTAATCTGCTCAATTATTTCTTTTAACTGACCAGTAGTTTTAATTTTTTTTTTTATTCTATAATTACAAATTGAATTTGCAATTTTTTTAGAATTTCGCTCTTCACCATATTTAAAAAATATTTCAACCAACTCTTTTTCTTCAAGTTTATTTAAATAAAATGATGCTGGTTCACCTAGTGATTTATCCATTCTTAAATCTAATGGAACATCTTCCCGAAAAGTAAATCCAGAATCTTTATTATCTAATTGGAATGAAGAAACTCCTAAATCAACAAAAATTCCATCATATTTGTCAATAAACTCAATTTTTGAAATATTAATAATATTTGTAAAACCTGCGTGATATACTTTTACTCTTTTATCTTCAATAAATTTATTTTTGCAATATTCAAATGCAGATAAATCTTTGTCCGTTCCAATCAATTTAGCTTTTGAATTTAGATTTGACAAAATAACCTCAGAGTGTCCACCAAATCCAATAGTTCCATCAAAATAAAAACCCGATTTATCGGTAATTAAGTTTTCAACACTTTCTTTCAATAAAACGGGTATATGATAATTCATCTGCTCATTCTTGTTTTTTACGATAGAATTAATCTCAATTAAAATTGAAACATTTATCTAATTATATTTTCATAACTTCTTTTGCAATATTTTCATATGGTTCTTCAATTTCTTTTAGATAATCCTCATATAATTTAGGACTCCATACTTCAATGTATTTGTTCATTCCAAGAATAATAACATCTTTTTCAATTTCAGCAGAATCAATAAGTTTTTTGGGTACTAATAGCCGAGATTGTGTATCAAATGTGTCTTCAGTAGCTTCTTGTAGAAACAATCGCATAAATTTTGCTTCTTTCGGGTCAAAAGTATTTAGTTTATCTAATTTACTAGCAACCAATTCCTTCCAATAATCCATTGGATAAATATTAATGCACTTTGAAGAGCCGCGTGTAAGAACAAATGTGTTATTCGCTTCGGGTGAAACAAACTTTCTCAACTTTGCAGGGATTGAAATTCTACCTTTCGTGTCAATTGCGTAATTGTAACTACCTAAAAACATATCGATTTCACTTTAATTTGACATTATTAGGGAAACTTAAACATTCTTTCCCACTACTACCCAAATTAACTCTTTTAATAGGGAAATGTCAAGTACTATTTTATTTTTTTTTGTTGCTAAAGCTAAATAAATAATGTAGTTAAGGTAATTAATAAGGCAGATGGCATATAGCAAGAGCTAAATGTTACTAAATTGTTTTATTTGAATTTTTAACGGATAGATATAAAGATGAGCCAACTGGCGGAGTCGAACCGCCGACCTACTCATTACGAATGAGTTGCTCTACCAACTGAGCTAAGTTGGCTTGTAAATTAGAAAATGAGCATACTAAAGTACACTCACTTAATAATTAAACGGATTAAAAAATTAAACGATTATAGTTTCTTTTTATGTCTATTTTTTCTTAATCTTTTTTTTCTCTTATGAGTTGACATTTTATGACGTTTTCTTTTCTTTCCACTAGGCATAGTG
>PCUD01000182.1:17488-44608 GCA_002786785.1 Ignavibacteriales bacterium CG18_big_fil_WC_8_21_14_2_50_31_20
TTTTTGCTTTAATTCCAATATCTGAATTTGGGTCTATTTTTATAGCTTTTTCAAAATATTCTTGTGATTTAAGATTATTACCTTTAGCTGAATTAACAATACCCAAATTAAAATTACCAATTTGGTGTTTAGGATTTATTGAAACTCCATTTTCCATTGTTTTAATTGCAGAATCAAAATCCCCTAATTGATAATAACATACTCCCATATCAATAATTACATCAACATTTTTAGAATCTTTAGTTAAATATTTTTTATAATTTTCAATAGCTTTATCGTAAAAACCAGAATCGTTTAATAAATGTGATAAACTTAATAACGATTTAAAGTCATCTGGATTATTTTTGACTTTTTCTTCTAACAATTTAATTTCATTCAAGGAGTTTAAGTCAACAGTGCTATGATTATGTTCATCGCTTTCTGAATTAAAATTACCGTTTGTTTCCACAACCTTAGGACCATCAAAAGTTCCGGTTGAATATAAAATTATCATCCCAACAAAAGCCAATAATAAAGCACCATAAACTAATTTTACATAATTAATTTCTTTTGATTTATTCTCATTCAGTTTTATATCTTTTGATTTATTTCCAGATTTTTTTCCCATCCTATGAGTCACTTTCCTTTATTTGCATTCCTTTATTAACTGCATTTTTGAAATCCTTGGAAAACTTAAAAGTTGGGACAAAATGTTCATCAACAAAAACCTTTTCTCCTGTTCTAGGATTTCGAGCATATCTAGAATTCTTTTTTTTCACTCTATAACTGCCAAATCCTCTAATTTCAATTCCATTTCCATCACGTAATGATTGAATAACCGTATTGAGGAATCCTTCAATAATTGCTTCTGTTTCCAACTTTGTTAACCCCGTACCATCAGCAACTCTCTCAACGATATCAGCTTTGGTCATACTTATTCCTTCTTACTTGTTTTAGAAAATATATTAGAGCTATGCAATTTATAAAAATAGGCTCATATTTCAAAACCTAAAATTACATAAGTTTTTATTTATAAATAGGTTACACGATTTATTTTTCACAACAACTTGGTTTCAGTATTACCCGATGTAAAATATTGTCAACAAATTAAATTCAAACTATTAAATAATTTTAAAACATATTTTTTTGATTTAAGAAAATCTACATTTATAGTTGTTTTCAATAGTTGAATTATTTCCACCCTATTTTTTATGTCAAAATATTTATCTGTTACATGTTGTTTTATAAAGCAAATCTAAAGCCAACGTTGCTACTTCAACCAACATAACCAAATCCATCTGTATAAACCCCAAAATCTCCATTTAGATAAAAATTAGCAATTATTGGAACATCTATACCAGCACTAAAACGTGCATTAAGTAAATTTTTATTTCCCTCCGCTTTATTTAATGAATTGTTATAAGATAAATTTCTATGAATATAAACAAATCCAGCAGATAAATATGGTTGTGAGTGTTTTGTGCTTAAGAGGTGTAAATAAATTGAGAAGTACAATCTAATATCTTTTTCTTTATTTCATTCTTTAACTCGCATAATTTTTATTGTTGAATTGTGATTCACAAATAAGAAATCCTTATAATCTTGTCAAGATACTTTTAAGTTCTATTTTTGCTTTGGAATTGTAAAACTAAACTTGCTACCCTTTCCGTATTCACTATCTACCCACAATTGTCCGTCATTTTTTTCTATTAAATCTTTGCATAAAATTAACCCCAAGCCAGTACCTTTCTCATTTTCTGTGCCAACTGTTGAAGTTTTACTAGTTATGCTAAAAAGATTTGCAATAATTTTGTCATCAATACCAACACCGTTGTCTTCAATTGCAATCTTGATATGTGTTTCAAGTTCCTTTGAAGTAAGAAGAATAGTTCCACTTCGGTAAGTAAATTTAATAGCATTGTTCAATAAATTACGAACAACTGTTTTCAGACACTCTTCATCCACAAAAATCGCATGGTCTGCTATTTCATTTATAATTGTTATGTTTTTTTCTTTGGCTGCATATTTAATAATTTCCAAAACCTCTAGAACTGTTTCTTTAATAAATATTTTTTTTGGTATTACATGGAACGTTCCCATTTGCAGACGAGACCAATTAAGCAAATTTTCAATTAACTTAAATAAATTGTTTGTTGATGAATGTATAACTTTGGAAATTTCTTCAATTTCATCCATTGAGATATCATCCATATTTCCAGTAATCATTTCGGTAACACCCAAAAGAGTATTAAATGGAGCTCGCAAATCGTGCGCAATAATAGAGAAGAATCTGTCTTTATTTTGGTTAATTATTTCTAATTCTTTTTTTGCTTCATACAATTCATTTACAGAATCGCGTAATCTTCTATCAGCATATTTTTTATCAAGGACTTTTACAATTTGTTCAGAAACAAATTGCAATATTTTCAATTCTTCTTCAGAATATGCATTTATATTGTCATAATCTTGCAATGCTAAAACACCTTTATAATCTCCTTCAAATTCTAAGTATATTCCAACCCATACTTGTGAAAATTCACCATTGAGAGCAACTTCCCCTTTTCTTTGGAGTTCTTTATCTATATCAGCTGTAATTATTTGGCTCTTCTTTGTCCTTAAAATATATTCTGTCAGTCCATTTCCAAATTTTTGAGGATCTGGAGATGGATCGTATTTATCGACATGATATGGAAATGTAATTAAATTTTCTTTTGTATTTAACATTGCAACATAAATATTTTCAGCGGGCATAAGTTCTTGAATAATAGCATGTAATTCTTTGTATAATTCATTGATTGAAATTGTTTTACTGGCAGTTGCCGAAATATCAAATAAAGCTTTTTGTAATTTTTCATGCTTAGTTCTCTCAGTAATATCTTCTACTAAGCCCACACCACCAATTATTTCTTTATCTTCAGAAAAAATTGCATTAAAGTGAGCTGCTATAGGAATAATTTTACCCGAAATTATAGACTGATAATTCCCAGTATAATATCCATAACCCGTAACTAAATAATTTCTAATTACATCCTGATATCCAGAATCTTTAATTTGGTTAATCATATCAAACCCAATTAGTTCTTCCTTATCTGCCCCCATAATAGATGCAAATTCGTTATTACAGTCTTTAATTATACCTTTTTTATCAAAATGCAAAATTCCCATGGGAGAATGGTTGAAAATATTTCTAAAAATTTCTTCGCTTTGTTTTAATTTGTCTAATGCATTTTTTGCTTCTGTAATATCAGTAATTATTCCATGAAAATGAGTAATGTTGCCTTTAGAATCCAAACGAACTGAAGTATTATCCGAAACCCATTTAATTTTTTTGTTCTTTGCTATTATACGATAAGGTTCGTGCTTATAATTAGAATCCTTATTTTCAATATTGATTTCAACTTCTTTGGTAACTCTTTCAAGACATTCTGGGTGAATCAAATCATTGTAGTTTACTTTACCTGTAAGAAACTCGTTTATATTATATCCTAAAAGATTTTTAACATTTTCACTTACAAATTCTGTTGGAAATCCAGGTTCGTTTTTCCATAAAAAGAGCACAGTAGAGCTAGAATTTATTATTTCGTTTGTCAACTTACGATTAGTTATGTCTCTATTTAATGATTTAAGTCCAATAAATAAATTGTTTTTATCAAAAAGTCTTTGCGAATTATGTTCAACATAAACTACTTTTTTGGATTTATGACGAATTCTAAATTGTAAATTTTTTACACTATTCTTTTTAATGTTATCGCATCGTTTCATCCATATTTTTGCATCCTCAGTTAAAATTATTTCATTTATCAAATTTGGATTATTTATAAATTCTTCAGACTTGTATCCTGTTATCCTTTCACACGAAGGAGAAACTGAAATAATATTACCGAGTTCATCTTCCCAGTATTGCATATCATGGGAATACAAACTTTCAAGATCCAATATTTGTGAAATATTTTCAAGAATTTGCTTTAATGTTTCTTTCTTTTCACTCATCATAAATTTATTTATTCATGTCCAAATAATTTAAGGTAAAAACAATATTATAACTTAATAATTTAATTAACAAGAAAGTTACAAATAATTTCACGTCAAAATATACTTATCGCATATTAATTATTGTTTTATAGCATAAAATTTTTTGTTTTATGCCATAAATTTTTATTATTTTTGGATATAAATAATATAGATTTGTCGCTTAAAAAAGATATTTTATCTAATAATTTTATATCCATGAGTAAATTTAATTTTTAATTAACATTAAATAAGGAATCCTTTATGAGGAAATTCATTATTGTCCTTTCAGTAACTTTTGTTATTATATTAGTAGCTTTTAGTATCTTTTCTGACAAAACTTATCGTCCCACTAATGCTGTTGTTTTAAAAGCAAAATATTCTGAAAAACCCGCAAAAGTTGTAGACCACAGTAAATTTGCTGTTCTACAAAAAGATTTTCAACGTCCACAAGATGTTACAGCAACTTGTATTTCGTGCCACAATAAACGTCACATTGAAGTAATGCAATCTTCACATTGGAATTGGGAAAGACCTGATTACATTGAAGGTAAAGGCATAGTTTATCTTGGCAAGAAAAATATTATTAACAATTATTGTATTGGAACTCAATCAAATACAAAAAGCTGTGCAAAATGCCATATTGGGTTTGATATGAAGGAAAATGGAGTTTCTTATACAGATTCCACAAATGTTGATTGTTTGGTTTGTCACGATCAGTCAAATTCCTATTTGAAAGGAGCAAATTTATCAGGAACACCAGATCCAGGTGTAGATTTAAGAAAAGTGGCTCAAAGTGTTGGAAGACCTACTCGTGATAATTGTGGTGTTTGCCATTTTTATGGTGGTGGTGGTAACAATATAAAACATGGCGATTTGGACAACACAATGTTCCATCCTGGAAGAGAAATTGACATTCACATGGATGAAGCTGGTCCAAATTTGGTTTGCATCGATTGTCATAAAACTGAAAATCATCAAATTCAAGGAAAGGTTTATTCTATTGCAACTTTAAATACCGAAAGGTCTAATTGTGAAGATTGCCACACTGAAACTCCACACAAAGCATTAATATTAAACGAACACACATTAAAAGTTGCTTGTCAAACGTGCCACATTCCAATTTATTCAAAAGGTACACCTACAAATCTTGATTGGGATTGGTCAACCGCTGGAAGATTAAAAGATGGAGAACCATACGAAGAAGTTGATTCACTTGGAAATCATGTTTATAAATCAATAAAAGGCTCTTTTACTTTTGGAAAAAATATTGAACCAAATTATGTTTGGTTTAATGGAACAGCAGGACATTATGTTAGAGGAGATAAAATTGAAGATACTACAAAAGCTGTGGTTCTAAATCCTTTATATGGTTCTTATTCTGATAAAAATTCAAAAATTATTCCAGTAAAAATCCATACCGCGACTCAAATTTTTGACCCAGTTACAAGAATGATTATTCTTCCTAACCTTTATGCAGATAATGTTGGCGAAGGTGCATTTTGGAAAGATTTTGATTGGAACATTGCTTCAGAAAAAGGTATGAAAGCAGTTGGATTACCATATAGTGGTAAATATTCTTTTATTAAAACAGAAATGTATTGGCCCATTAACCACCAAGTTGCGCCAAAAGAAGAATCCTTAACATGCACAAATTGCCATCAAAGAGAGAATAGTCGTCTTGCTGGATTAAATGATTTTTATTTACCAGGAAGAGATTATAGTTCAATAATTGATCTTTTGGGTTTCTTGCTTATTATAGCTTCCTTTGCTGGTGTATTATCTCACGGATTTCTAAGAGTTTATTTTGCAAATAAACAAAAATAAAAGGTATTAAATAATGAAAACAGTATATATATACAGAAGTTTTGAAAGATTTTGGCATTGGACACAAGCATTTTTAATATTCTTTCTTGCCTTAACTGGTTTTGAAGTACATGGTTCTTTTTCGTTTTTCGGATTTGAAAATGCGGTAATTTTTCATAGATATGCAGCATATTCACTTATAGTATTAATTATTTTTGCTATCTTTTGGCATTTCACAACTGGTGAGTGGAAGCAATATCTTCCAACAACTAAATTTTTAAAAGCACAGATGGATTATTATATTTTGGGTATTTTTAAAAATTCGCCGCATCCAACTAAAAAAACAGTTTTAAGCAAATTAAATCCATTACAAAGAATTACTTATTTAGTACTTAAAATACTTGTAATACCAATTATGGTAATCTCTGGATTGTTTTATATATTTTATAGATATTCATCAGGTGGTTTTATTGCTGGCTTAGATATTGAAAATTTAGAACCAGTAGCATTAATACATACTGCTGGTGCTTATGCTTTAATTGCGTTTGTTGTAGTTCACGTTTATTTAATTACAACAGGACATTCCATTCTTACTAACCTTAAGGCAATGATGACTGGATATGAAGATATTGAAGATGAAAACGAATTGATTAATAAAATTAATAATAATAAGGTAATAAAATGAAACCCAACAAATATATGAATCCTTACTTAGCAGGATTATTGCTTGGCTTGTTATTAGTAGTTACTATTTATATAACAGGTCACGGATTAGGAGCCAGCGGAGCGGCAAAAAGTGTAGTTATTTACTCGTTAGAAAGCATTGCTCCAGCACACTCCGAAAATGTACCGTATTTGCAGGATTTTAATGCAACTCATGAAGGTAGCCCATTAAAAACTTGGTTGGTATTTGAAATTTTAGGAGCATTACTTGGAGCTTTTATATCAGGAGTTCTGGCAAACAGATTGAAATTTACTGTTGAACATCATTCTGGAATTACATCAAAAACAAGACTTGTGGCAGCTTTAATTGGTGGTGCATTATTTGGTTTTGGTGCACAACTTGGGAGAGGGTGTACTAGTGGTGCAGCTTTAAGCGGAATGGCAGTTTTTTCCACTGGTGGTATTTTAACAATGATAGCCATTTTTGGTGGTGGATATCTTTTTGCTTATTTTTTTAGAAAACTTTGGATCAATTAATTAATTTGAGAGAGAATAATGGGACCTTTAGTACCAGAATTTATAAATAATGAACTTAACCTTGTGTTTGCCGTATTAATTGGTATTGCATTTGGTTTTATTTTAGAAAGCGCCGGATTTTCTTCTTCGAAGAAATTAGCTGGTGTATTTTATGGTTACGATTTTACCGTTTTAAGAGTGTTTTTCACTGCTGGTGTTACGGCAATGGTAGGCGTTCTTGTTTTGTCACACAATGGATTATTAGATTTGGAATTGATTTATGTTAATCCCCTATTTTTATGGTCAGCAATAGTTGGCGGTCTAATAATGGGTTTAGGTTTCGTGATTGGTGGCTATTGCCCAGGAACAAGTATGTGCGCAATTATGATTGGAAAAATTGATGCAATGGTTTTTGTTTTAGGAGCAATGCTTGGTATTTGGGGTTTTATTGAAGGATACCCAATTTTTGAAGGATTATACACTGGTTATGATTTTGGAATTCCTCAAGTTTCTCAGACACTAAATATGCCATTAGGATTATTTGCATTTCTCATGATAGTAGTTGCTTTTGGAAGTTATTGGCTTGTTGGCATTATTGAAAAAAAGGCGACAAAAAATGTTGTAGTAGATACAACATCAAAACGTTCTATGATAGTTATTACAGTTGTTGCTTTAATAATTGGGCTTGTTGCTTCAACTTTGAAACCAGAAAAAGCAATGATTCTTGATAAAATAAACGACTCAGCATATACTTCAAGTTTTGAAATTAATACAATTTCTTCGGATGAACTAGCTTTAAGATTTATTTATAAAGATAAAAGTTTACAGGTTATCGATATCAGAAATTCAAAAGATTTCCAAACTATGACCTTGCCAAGTGCAACAAATTTATCGTTAAATGATTTTTTCACAAAATCATCAAAAAATATTTTCAACTTGGAAGACAAAGTGAATATTATCGTTGGCGATAATGATGTTAACTCAAAGAAAGGTTATATTTTAGCAAAGGAATTGGGATTTGAAAATGTTTTGCAATTAAAAGGTGGATTTAATCAGTTTAAGTCCGATATAATTGATTTTAAAAGCTCATCAACAATGGAAGCAAATTTAACTGATACTCAACGTTTTAGAAGAGAGGCATCATCAATTGTTCCAGTATTAATTGAAAAATCTAAACCAAAAGTTATTGAAAAGCAAAAAGTAAGAGCTCTTGGAGGATGTGGTTAATTTTAAGAAATGAAAAAAAGAGACGTTTTAGGACGTCTCTTTTTTTTTAAATATTTAATTTAAATTACTTTTAACAAAAATCCCATTAAAATACCAGCCGCAACCGCCGAACCAATTACACCAGCAACATTAGGAGCCATTGCATGCATAAGTAAATAGTTAGTAGGGTCTTCAATTTGCCCAAGATTGTGAACCACTCTTGCACTATCAGGAACTGCAGAAACGCCCGCAGCACCAATCATAGGATTTAATTGATTATCCCCTTTCAAAAACAAATTCATAAACTTAGCAAACAAAACACCGCCGGCAGTAGCAATCATAAATGAAATAGCTCCAAGCACAAAAATTAATATTGATTCAGGAGTTAAAAATGTAGTTGCTTGTGTTGAAGCACCAACCGTAAGTCCTAATAGAATTGTAACAATATCTATAAGTGGCTTAGCAGCAGTATCTGCAAGTCTTTTTGTTACTCCAGATTCTTTAAGTAGATTTCCAAAAAACAACATACCCAATAATGGTAATGCACCAGGAGAAATAAAAGTAGTAAGTAAAAGTCCAACTATTGGAAAGGACATTTTTTCTAATTTTGTAACTGCCTTTGGGGGTTTCATCTTAATTAAACGTTCTTTTTTTGAAGTTAGCAATTTAATTATTGGTGGTTGAATAACTGGAACAAGAGCCATGTAAGAATAAGCCGCAATTGCAATTGCTCCAAGTAATTCTGGAGCTAATTTAGATGAGAGAAATATTGCAGTTGGACCATCAGCTCCTCCAATAATTCCAATAGCTGCAGCTTGATTTATAGTAAAACCAAGAGCCAAAGCTGCCATAAAGGTCAAAAATATACCAACCTGGGCGGCAGCTCCAAGAAGCATTAATTTTGGATTTGAAATTAGTGCTGAAAAATCAGTCATTGCTCCAATTCCTAAAAAAATTAATGGTGGATAGATACCCTTCATTACTCCAAAATATAGATAATTAAGAACTGAACCTTGCTCATATATACCAATTTGCATCCCCACATTTTCAACAAATGGTATATTCCCCACTAAAATTCCAAATCCAATTGGCACTAATAGTAACGGTTCATATTCTTTTTTGATAGCGAGGTAGATGAAAATTAACCCAATAACAATCATTACTATGTGACCAATAGTAAGATTGGCAAAACCGGTAAAACTAATAAACTGATTTATGCCTTCCATTATTATTCCCCTATCTCAACTAAAACATCACCTTCAAGAACAGAATCTCCATTATTAACTTTTATAGTTGCTATTTTCCCAGATTTATCTGATCTAATATCGTTTTCCATTTTCATAGCTTCCATAATTAGAAGTCTATCTCCAACTTTAACTTCATCACCAACTTTAACTTTTACTTCCAATATTGTTCCTGGTAGTGGAGCTTTAACAAACCCAACTCCCTTTTTCTCGGATGGTTTACTGGTTTTTGCACTATCAGAACCTCCAGAAGGAACTACTTGTGGGCGGACTAATTTTGGTGTTTTAATTTCTTTAATAGCTTTAACAATTTCTACTTGATATACAGAACCATTAACTTCAACTTCAGCAACTTCATCTTCAATGTTTAATATTTCAACGTTGTAGTCATTTCCACGAATATTAAATTTAAATTTTTTCATCTTATTTTAACCTTATATTTTTTGCATCCTTTAAAAGATATATTAACTTATTCTTTCAGTAAGATTTTGCTTATTTATATTTATCGTTTAGGATACTCCCTTAGTCCATATATTTTTGAACTCCAAGGAGAATATGCTCTTTGAACTTTTCTAATTGTTAAAACAGTATTTTCAACATCATGATTCTCCTGAAAGTGCAAATAAAATGCCACTGAAATTGCAGCACTTACTTCGCCAGATATTTCCAAATTTTCTGCTTCTGCAGCTCTATGACCAACTGTTTTCAATTTTTTTCTTTGTTTAGATACTAGAATTTTTTGGAAATTTGTAATAATGATTGAAAGAAATAATAGTGCAACAAAGACTATCAAGTAGCCAACAACCGAAATAAAAATTCCATCGTTCTCCCAAATATTTGAAAAGCTAAATTTATCAAACATAACTGCTCCTTTTTATAATGGAAGATTTGAATGTTTCTTTGGTGGGTTAACATCTTTTTTGGTTGCTAACATTTGCAAAGCTCTAATAATTCTAAATCTTGTATTTCTTGGTTCAATAACATCATCAATGTAACCATATTTTGCTGCAACATAAGGATTTGCAAATTTCTCTTTATACTCTTCTTCCTTTTCAGAGCTAAATTTGGCTCTTTCTTCGGGAGTTTCCAAAGCATTCATTTCCTTTGAATAAAGAACTTCAACAGCACCTTTTGCACCCATAACTGCAATTTCAGCTCCTGGCCAAGAATAATTTATATCCCCTCGCAAATGTTTAGAACTCATTACATCGTAAGCCCCACCATAAGCTTTTCTTAAAATTATAGTAATTTTAGGAACTGTGGCTTCACCATAAGCAAAAAGTAGTTTTGCACCATGAATAATAATTCCACCATATTCTTGTGTAGTTCCCGGTAAAAATCCAGGAACATCAACAAGAGTAACAATTGGAATGTTAAACGCATCACAAAAACGGACAAAACGAGCAGCTTTTCTGGAAGCATTAATATCTAGAACACCTGCAAGATAATTTGGTTGATTTGCAACAATGCCTACAGAACTTCCATTAAAAGTTGCAAAACCAACAACTATATTTGGTGCATATTGTCTTTGAACTTCCAAAAATTCATTATTATCAACAATTGAAAAAATAACATCTTTTATATCGTAAGGTTTACTAGCACTTTCTGGAATTATAGAGTTTAATACATCATCTAATCTATCAATGGGGTCATTACAAACTTTTTGTGGAGGGTCTTCCATATTATTTTGAGGAAGATAGCTTAATAATTTTCTAATTAATAATAACCCTTCTGCTTCATCTTCTGATACAAAATGCGTTACGCCTGATTTTGTTGCATGCACTTGAGCACCACCAAGTTCTTCTGTTGTAACAGTTTCACCAGTAACGGTTTTAACAACTTTGGGTCCTGTAACAAACATGTAGCTTGTACCTTTTGACATTATAGTAAAATCAGTTAATGCTGGGGAATAAACGGCTCCACCTGCACAAGGTCCAAATATTGCTGAAATTTGTGGAACAACCCCAGAAGCCATAATGTTCTGTTGAAAAATATCAGCATATCCACCCAAACTTTTAACACCTTCTTGAATTCTTGCACCACCACTATCATTAATTCCAATAATTGGAGCACCAATTTTTAAAGCTTTTTCCATTACCTTAACAATTTTTTTTGCAAACATTTCCGATAAAGAACCTCCAAAAACAGTAAAATCTTGAGAAAAGACATAAACCAACCGTCCATCAATCGTACCATAACCCGTAACAACACCGTCAGAAAGATATTGTTGTTTTTCAAGTCCAAAACCAATAGTTCGGTGGGAAACAAACATATCAAACTCTTCAAAACTTCCATCATCCAATAAAAGTTCAACCCGCTCACGAGCAGTCATTTTTCCTTTTTCATGTTGAACGTCAATCCTCTTTTCTCCACCACCTAAGCGTGCTTCTACACGCTTTTTTAGTAGTTCGTCAATTTTTTCTTGCATTCCCATTTTTTCTCCTTTATGTTAATGAACAAATAAATTGTTCAATAAATATTAATCATTTTTTTCGCACAATTCAGTTAATACTCCACCCGTTGATTTTGGATGAAGAAACGCTATATCTAATCCTTCTGCCCCTTTGCGTGGTTTTGAGTCAATCAATTGAATTCCATTTTTCTCAACAGCAACTAATGTTTCCTCTATTCCATTAACTGCAAACGCAATGTGATGAACTCCTGTCCCTTTTTTTTCAATAAATTTTGCAATAGGACTTTCATTGCTTGTAGCCTCGAGAAGTTCAATTTTTGTTTCGCCAATTTTTAAAAAAGCTGTTTTAACTTTTTGATCCTTTACATCTTCAATTGCATAGCATTTTAGACCCAAAACACCTTCATAATATTTTAACGATTCTTCTATACTTTTTACTGCTATCCCGATATGTTCAATTTTGTTTATATTCATAGTTCAATTCCTATTAAATTTATAAAATACTTTGACAAAATACGTGCCGAAAATATTTTATGCAATTATCATTCTTCTAAGTTATCTATTAACAATTTATACGTCAACTTCTTTTATTAAATAAGATTATTTTCTCAATAATTGGAATATTTATTTAAATATTTTTCTATTTTTAAAAATATGCTTGACAAAAATAGATTGTAATGCTATTTTTGGTATTCAAATTTTGTTGTTAAAAAGTGTTTTACAAAATAAACTTGCATTTTGAAAGTTTTATTCCGCGATAGCTCAATGGTAGAGCATTCGGCTGTTAACCGAAGGGTTGCAAGTTCGAGTCTTGCTCGCGGAGCCAAAAAAGTCTCGATTTTTCGGGGCTTTCTTGTTTTAAACTATTGATGGTTTTATGAAGTATTTTCTTTACATTCTTCAGTCAATTTCGTCTGATAAATTTTATACTGGAATTTCCAAAGAACCTTCTCTTAGACTTATTTATCATAATAATTTGGAAAAAGGGTTTACTGCTAGATATAGACCTTGGAATATTGTTTTCACTAAAGAATTTCCCTCAAAAGAAGATGCTGCTTTTGCTGAAAGAAAAATAAAAAAATGGAAAAGCAAAATTATGATTCGAAAAGTTATTAATCGCGAAATTCAGATTTAACTTTTCGCTGTTATTCCGATAGCTATCGGGATGCAAGTTCGAGTCTTGCTCGCGGAGCCAAAAAAGCCTCGATTTTTTTCGGGGCTTTTTCGTTTTAAATTAATTGAGGCAATCATGATTTACTTCCTCTACATTCTTAAATCTAAATCCGCAAATAAATTTTACGTGGGAATTTCCCAAAATCCAACTCTTAGATTACAATATCACAATTCTATTGAAAAAGGATTTACTGCCAGATACAGACCTTGGGACATTGTTTTTTCTCACGAATTCAATTTAAAAATAGAGGCCTCTAAAGTAAATGAAAATTTAAACTTCAAATAGTAAAAAATCATTTATATTTATAATAGTTAATTTATATTTTTGGAAAAAATATAATTTGTTTTTAAAACATAAATTAATCGATAAATGATTGTTTTAATATAATTCACAAAGTAGGTTAAAAATGGATTCAAACATAGCAGTACTTATTGATGGTGATAATATTCCCTCTGCCTTTATAAAAGAGATGATTGAAGAGATTGCTAAATATGGAAATCCAACAATAAAAAGAATTTATGGAGATTGGACAAAACCACAGCTCTCAAAATGGAAAAATATTCTGCTAGAAAATGCTATTACTCCAATTCAACAATATGCTTACACAACGGGTAAAAACGCTACTGATTCTGCAATGATAATTGATGCAATGGATATTTTATATTCTGAAAAAGTTTCTGGGTTTTGTATAGCTTCAAGTGATAGTGATTTTACACGCTTAGCCACAAGACTTAGAGAAGCAGGAATGAAAGTATATGGAATTGGTGAAAAGAAAACACCCAATCCATTTATAGTTGCTTGCGATAAATTTATTTATATTGAAATTTTAAAAAATCAAGTTGAAGAAAATGAGTCAGAACTTATTGAGAGTAAATTAATAGGTAAGAATGTAGATAAAGTAACACCAGCTGTAATTAAACTTATTTCATCAACTATTTCTGACGTAGAAGATGATGACGGTTGGGCTTTTCTTGGGGATGTTGGTAGTCTTATACAAAAAAAACAACCAAATTTTGATGCACGTAACTATGGCTTTTTAAAATTAACACCCCTTATAAAATCAATTAAAAATTTTGCAATTGAAGAACGAGAAAGCCCTAAAGGACGCCTTAAATTGGTTTATGTAAAGATTCTACCTAAATACAAAAAGCGTTTTAAATAATTTTTTAATCATTTATTAGTTGTTTTATGATTGTTCAAGTTTTAGTAATTATATTTGGTTTTTTTCTGCTTATCCAAGGTGCAAGCTGGATGGTTGATGGAGCTTCAGCATTAGCACGAAAACACAACATTTCTAATTTAGCAATTGGATTAACAATTGTGGCTTTTGGAACTTCTGCTCCAGAATTAGTTGTTAATTCAATATCTTCGTTTCAAGGTTATTCCGATATTGTTTTTGGAAACATAATTGGTAGTAACATTTTTAACCTTTTTGCCATTCTTGGAATTGTTGGACTCATAACTCCATTGGCAGTGCAATCAAGCACTGTCTGGAAAGAAATTCCAATTTCCTTTGTAGCTATTTTACTATTGTTTCTGCTTTGTAACAATTTATTTATACAAAATGAATTAATCCTATCGCGTCTTGATGGATTGATATTATTCATTTTTTTTGCTCTTTTCCTTTATTATGTCTACAAACAACTCAAAAGCGACAATCTAAATTTTGAAGTCCCGAAAAATGATTTTTCCAATTTGAAGATATGGACATTAATAATAATTGGATTAGCTGGCTTGGTATTTGGTGGAAATTTAGTTGTTACATATTCTGTGGAAATTGCAACTATTTTAGGAATTAGTGAAAAAATAATTGGCTTAACTATTGTTGCCATGGGAACATCATTACCAGAATTAGTTACTTCGGTTGTTGCAACATTAAAGAAAAACAATGATATTGCAATTGGAAATATTATTGGGTCAAACATTTTTAATATTCTTCTTATTCTATCAATTAGTTCTTTTATTAACCCAATTAAATATAATCCGTTGTTTAATTTTGATATGTATTTTTTAGGTTTTGGAACCATTTTTCTTTTCACGGCTATGTTTATGGGAAAAAAGAAAAAGTTGGATAGATGGGAAGCTATGTTATTGTTGTTTGCTTATATTATTTACACTGGTTTTTTAATAGAAAAAGTCTTATAATTTTTTACCAAAAGCTCCACGAAACAGCTAAGCTTACTGAAAAATATCTGTAAGTGTAATAGAATTGTGAGCTTTGACCTAACGATAAATCACCTTCAATAACAAAATTTGGAACTGGTTTAAACTTTGCATTAACGTGAGTTTCCAAAATAAGTTGGCTTGTTTGTGGCGAATATCCGATTTTGCCACCAATTTGCACTTTTTGAGTTTCTTTGTTTTCCAAAAAGAAATTTCCCCAAAGTGAATGTGAGTCGTTGTTTTGAGGCGAATAATAAATACCAGCAATATAATCGTCTTTATATCTAAAATTTTGATAAAAATATTCATACCCAGCAGAAAACATATCGTCAAATTGATAACCAAGACGTAACTCAAAGTTATTGCCAGCATTTCCATCAGAAACACTTATATAATCAAAAAATGACGAGACCAAAAAATTAGAACTATGTTTATAGCGTCCTTTTAGTTTGAACAGAGAAGCAGTCATTCTTGTACGGAGTGGAGTTTCAAAATCGATTAAAAATGGAGAGTATAAAATTAGATTAGCATCATTTTTAATGTAAACAAGAGTAGCTCCAAAATCATCTTGATTATCATAATTAAAAACAACTTCTGTTTCATCTTGACTTAAATAACCATCTGTATTTACAATACCCATAGCAAGTGAAAGCGACAAATAATGTGAAAAAGGAATTGTAACATGTCCTTTAAAAGAAGTAAAAGTTCTACGTCCAGTAAATCCATTTGTAGAAACAGAATCGACGTAATGAACTTTTGCTGAATCAAGACTTTCCCAATTTGCAACGGTTGTGGTTCTATAAAACGAAACACCTACGCTTAAATATTTAAATACTCCAAGATCAACTTTTGCACCCCATTTTGTTAATTGATAGCTGAAATTATCAAAATAAAATTGAGCTTGCGGAGAAATACCAACACTTGATGGGAATGAAGTTAATATTCCTTTTAAGCCCGTTGGAGGAATCCATGAAATTCTTTGCTCAACAAGAGAAGTTTGAATTGAGTCTAATTCCCATGTAAGCAACGTATCGTAAACTGCAAGAGCAGAATCGTTTTCACCGGTTTTGCTATATGAATCACCAAGATACAACATGGGCTGAAAATCCTTAGGTTCTTCTTTAATTAAATGCTTAAATGATTCGAGAGCTTTAAGCGAATCACCTGTTTCGTAATATAACTTTGCTCTTTCAAGATAAGTTTTGTAATCATAATCATCATCCAAAATTTCATTATAAACGCCTAAGGCTTCATCGTAATGCTTAGCACAAAAAAGTACATCACCATATTCGCTTTTAACAATATTATTTGGTTTAGCTTTTTGTAAATACTCTTCATAATAAGGAATAGCTTTTTCACAACCTTCTGCTTTTAGAACTCTTTGACCTTCTTCAAGAATAGCATATATTTTTCTTTCCTCAACTCTAATTATTTGAAATTCTAACCTTGATTGAATTGTAATAACTTCATTGTTTTCTGCGTCAATAGCTTTTGCCTTATCAATAACGGCTTGAGCTTCTTCAAAATCTTCCGACATAATTAATAAAGTGGCTTGCGCAACAAGTACATCAATATTGTCAGGTCTTTTTACTACCAATTCTTTAACATATTCTTCAGCTAATTCAATTTCCGTTTCTGTCCATATTGCAATTTGGGCACGAAATAATTTATAATCCAAATTTTCTGGGTATTCCTTAATCAATTCATCTAATACAACACTTGCATCTCCAAAATATCTATTCCACGCTAATGTAAGAGCATATTCAAATTTTAACTTAGGATCGTTTTCATCAGGGACTAATTCAAGATAATTTTCTATTAAAGTTGTTGCTTCATCATACTCTTCAAGCAAACGATACAATTCAGCTAGTTTTAGAACTGCATCTTTATTTGTTGGATTTTTCTCAATCTCTTCTTTTAATAATTCAATTCTGTCATTATAAATTTTTTCGCGACTTTCAACAATACTATCCCATTTTTTTTGATATATTGGATCGTTAGAATTCCTTTCTCCTAAAATTTCTAACTGCTGATAGGCTTCTTCAATTCTGTTAGCGTTCAACAATTCATCGGCAAGTTTAAACCTAATCTCATCATTTTTAGGATCTTTTCTAAGAATTCTATAATATCTATCAATTGGAAATTCTTTTTCGAAGGATCTGGGGTTTTCTTGTGTAACATATGCCTTCTCAGTAACTATATCTAATCCATCTTGGGCTTCTTTAAAAAATGGTTTAAATCTTAAAGCATTTTCAAATGCAATTTTTGCTTGTTTATAATTTGCCAACCAAAGAGTAAAATATCCATATTTGCTCCAAAGTCGCCAATCGTCTGGATATCTTTCAACATATTTTTTTAATATAATCTCACCCTTTTTTATGTGATTATTTTTAGCAAGAATTTCGGTATATCTAATTATTTCATCTGGAGAAGCATTATCATCGCGATCTAAATATTTGTCATACCAATCTTCAGCATTTTGCCATTCTTCAAGCCATCTATATGATTTTCCAATTTCCAAATAATTAACAGCATTTGCTGGGTCAATAGCAATTTCTCTTTCATGACCAATTATTTTTTTTCTTAATTGCTCATGCCAAATTGCTTCAGTTCTTGCAAGTGCAGTTCTGGCTTTAATATTTTTGCTATCCAATTTTAATGCTCTTCTCAAATCTAAAACAGCATTTTGATATTGCTCAATATTTTCAAAACAAATTCCTCTTAGTGTGTAACCTTCGGTGTCGCGAGGAGTTGAAGAAATATATTTATTCAGCAAATCAATAGCCTCACCATATTTTTTAGCATCCATTTGATTTATTGCAGAAGCCTTTATTTTTTCAGCATTATTAGATTCTTGTGCATATAAATTATTAAAATTTAATGCAAAGCAAAGTGTTAATAGCACCAAATATTTTATTGTATTTTTATTCATTATCTATAAACTTATATTATTGACAGATGGAACTCGCATACAATTTTTTTCTTGTCTGTAAATCATTTTACATGCTCGCATCATAGTTTAGAATTGAAAATAAATAAATGGCTGCAAATCAGCTGATTGAACTTGTGTAACTAACCAAATTATTAAAGTTAAAATTATTGCTTGAACAAATATATTCATTTTTGATAACAATGTAACTGATTTGTCGTTAAAAGAACTTGGAAGAAAATGAAAAAAGAATCCTAAAAATATCAAAACAAATGTAGGTGTAAAACTTTCCACAAATTGAATAAAAACACCAGGCTTAAAGAAAAAAATAATTTGTTTAAAAACATCAATTGCTGAATTAAAATCGTTTGCTCTAAAAAAGACGAATGAAAAAGCGACTAAATTAAAAGTAATAAATATTTGGAAAGCTCCAAATATTTTTGATTTATTTAGTCCATATTTTAAGTATAATTTTCTTTTTGGTCCTTGAACTAAAAGGCCAATTGCCATATAAATACCGTGCAGCAATCCCCAAAATAAGAAAGCCCAACTTGCACCATGCCAAAATCCGACGAGAACAAAAGTAATAATTAATGCAGAAATATTTCCAGCCTTTCTCCAGTCTCTAAGACCAATTTGAAGTGGACGGAACACATAATCTAACAACCAACTAGAAAGAGAAATATGCCATCTTTTCCAAAAATCAGAAATGCTTTTTGCTTTAAATGGGTAGTTGAAGTTTTCCATTAATTTAAATCCAAGCAGCAAGCCAACACCAATAGCAATATCAGAATAGCCTGAAAAATCGCAATATAATTGCAAAGCATATCCATAAACAGCAAGTATATTTTCAACTCCGGTAAACCTAACTGGTTCATCAAAAACTCTATCAACAAAATTGAGACTAATATAATCGGCTATCATAATTTTTTTTACTAAACCCATCATTATTAGCATTAAAGCCATTGCTATTTCTTTGTTTGATAAAAAATATTCTTTTCTAATTTGGGGCAAAAATTTAACAGCTCTATCAATAGGTCCCGATAGAATGTTTGGGAAAAAAGTAACAAAAAGGAAATAATCACGAAAAGAATCGGTTGGTTCCATTGTTTCAAGATAAATATCAAGGATATAACTTAACGACTTAAATGTGTAGAACGAAATTCCAAGAGGCATAATTAAATCTAATAATTCCAAATTACCTATATTAAAATCAATTATTGCTTGAATAAAGAAATTTGTGTACTTAAAATATGCTAATAATCCTAAATTAAATACTAGTGCTAAGATGAGAAAAATCTTTTTACCACCTTGAGTTTTAGCGTTTCCCATTCCATTGCCAAAATAAAAATTGGCAATTGCATTTAAAATTAAAAGCAGTAAAAAGATTCCACTTGCCTTATAATAAATAAAAAGAGAAAAGACAATTAAAATTGAAATGCGTGTATTATTTGATTTAGCAACGAGCCGATAAATTATTAACAGTGCAACAAATAAGAATAAAAAAAGTGAAGATCCAAACAACAATGGATCATTTGGGTCAAATAAAAATAGGTCACCAATTTTACTAAAATCTATTCCAATCATATATCTCCTAAAAAATATTATTTAGAAACTTTGGAATCAATTAGTCTTTGCAAAGCCCCAACATTATTACATTTTAGCACTTCAAGACCTTTGAATCTAACTCCAAAATTTTTTTCAATTGCAACAATAATATTTGCATGATTTAATGAATCCCAACCAGGTACTTCTGGTGCTTGTGTTTCATCATTAATTTCAATTGTTGCAGAATCAAGATATAGTTCGTCGCAGATAATTTTTTTTAATCTCTCGCTAATCATTTTTTACTCCAAACTTGTTCATCATTTTTTTTTATAATTCTATTTCGGTTAGCTTTTCGGCTTGGTTTACCAGATGAACTTTTAATTAGCCATCTTGGAGGAACAAGATAAACTGTGTGGATATTTACATTAATACTCATACCCGCACGTAAAATAGAAACTCGAAGTTTGGTTAGTTCATCATCTGAAACCAAACTTGTTTCTGCAACAATACTTACTTGTTCAGTGCCCAATTCAATATCGTCTTCACCAAAAGCAATAACTCTTCCTGGAATTACATTTTCAACTTTGCTTATAACATCTTCAATGTCTTCGGGATAAATATTATTTCCGGCAACAATAATAATATCTTTTTTACGACCAATAACAAACAATTCGTTGTTATATAAAAAACCAATATCTCCTGTGTAATACCATCCATTTTCATCAAGTACTTCAGCTGTTTTTTCTGGATAATTTCTATAACCAGAAAACATAGAAACCGATTTTACTGCAATTTCACCAACACCACTTTTATCAACAACATTTCTAAAATCATCAACAATATTTACTTGGCAGCCATCAATAAGTTTTCCTGAAGAAACACAGATTTTTTGTTTACTTAAATTATTAGAAACTTCAACCTTACCATTAGAAAGTTGCTCTCTATCAACTGATAATTCTATGGCACGTTTATTTGCTTCCGTTTGAGTAACTGTTAATGTAGTTTCAGCCATAGCGTACATTGCACCAAGAGCGTCTTCTTCAAATCCAAAATTCTTAAACCTATCAAGAAATTTTTTATGACTTTCATGTCTTACTGGTTCGCTACAATTAATCATCATTCTAAAACTGGCTAATGAAATATCTTCCATCTCCTCATCAGAAAGTTTATCTGCCATTAAATTATATGCAAAATTTGGAAGCCATCCTAATGTTGCTTTTTCTTCTGAAGCAGCCATGAACATTAGTATTGGGGCAAGCACCCACTCAAAAGGATCAATTTGAATTGAAGGAATTCCGCAAGCTAATGGGACATGAAACGCTGCAATTAATCCCATATCATGATAAAGAGGCAACCAACTTACTACTTTATCATCGTTCGAAATTTGAATAGATTTTCCATAATTTTTAACATGATTTAGAATTGCATCATGTGATAGCACTACTGGTTTTTGAATTCCAGTTGTTCCGGATGAATGCTGCAATAACATTGGCTCATCGCTTTTAATCTCTGCTCTTATCTCACTTAATTCTTGAATCGTTATTGTATTGAGCGCCTTATCTAAATTCCACTCAAGAGGAAAAAACAGTTCGTTAACTGTTGTGTTTTTATCTTCAACAAATGGAAGAATCATTTCTTCTAAAGCAGTTTCGGTAAAAATCCAATCTAATCCTGAACGCTCTGCCATTCCAGTAAGCCCTTGTCTAAATTTTTCGGGATGCAAACGAGGATTTGGATAAGCGAGTACAGAAGGTAAAGCACCAATTCCAACAATTCCAAGATAAAGAGGATAAAAGTTTGGATTATGTCTAATAATTATGGCACAAACATCCCCTTTTTTTACTCCAATATTTCGCAAATAATGAGAAAATTTGTTTGCCGTTTCCAAGAGTGAAGCATAAGTCCAGCGAAATGGTTCATTAGCAGCACACCAATGAATTATGGCTTCTTTTTCAGGTGCAGTTTGCGCAAAATATTGCCATCTTTCCCAAAGCGTTTCCCCTTTCAAAACAGAAAAATCAATCATAATTATCTCTTAATTTTGTTAATATTTTTTCATCAATTCGTCAAAAATCATTTTAGCTTCTTCTTTAGCCCCTACATCATTAAAGTGAGTATAGTCTTTAAATGCTCTTGGTGGATTTGAATCAACCCAAACAGGCATTGAATTTTCGCCGCCCATTGCTTCAAACAAATTCCAAAAAGCAATATCGGATTTTTCCGCAATATTTTTTTGAGCTTCAACTAATTTTGGAACTGCAGGATCTGTAATAAACTTTGAACCTCTTTTCACACATTTATCGTGAACACCAACTAATAAAAAGCTTGCGTTTGGCATTGCTTCTTTCATGTCTTCAATCACTTTTATCATATTTTTTTCATATCTATCAAAATTTGTATTTCTTCCACTTAATATATTTAAACCAAATTCAAGAATTACTAATTTATAATCCAGCTCTTTATTAAATGTTTTTAACTCTTCGATATCTATTTTTTTTAGGTCAACTCCAGAATTTCCACGAAGAGCAAAATTATCAATATATACACCTTTGTCACTTTCCAAACTAACACCATAATAATAGGCTGATTTAGCTTTTGGGAATGTAAATTTAACCGATTTTGAATCATTGTTTTTTAACTCAAGTACATTAAGACCCTTATTGCTTGATAATTCTTTGTTTACTAATTTATCGCCATTAATAGAATAATTTACTTCGGCATCGGCAGAAGCATCTGAATAGAACAGCTTTACAATATCAAATTCTTTAACTGTTTTATAATGAGTTGTGGTTTTCATGTCAACCCAATCATTATCACTATTCACAAAAACTTGTCCACTAATACCTATTGGTAATTTATCTCTATTTCGTGAATAAACCGATTCATTTTCCCAGCCATCCGAAAAACTTAAATTTGTAGTTTTTCTAAATTTCACATCAAGAGAAGTAATAGGCACAATTCCAACCCCTTTACCACCAAATTTTTCTTGAAAAAGCTCTCTCAAATCAGAAGAAATTAAATCGCCTTCTAATGTTGAATCGCCATAATGAGCAATTCTAACTTGCTTTTTATTAGATAGTTTTAATGCGGAGTAAAATTTATCCAACTGAGATAAATTTCCACTTAAATTATTGAAACTTATTGGGGGAACTGCGTTTGAAAAGTTATCCAATTTATCATATTCAGCTATTAAAAAATTAGAAAAAATTGTTAAATCTATAATACTGGCTTTATCATATTGGGGTTTTCCTTCAAGATAAACCGCATCATTTTGTGAAGTAGAATCTGATTCATCAAAATATTCTTCATTGTTATATTCTAAATCGTCACTTTCGGTTTCATAAAAATCATCTGTCCTAATATCGCTTAGGAAGTCTATTTGCTTAATATCTATGCCAAATATTGATAAGCCACTAGGTGCGTATGAATTTATCATCAAAAGAACAAGTGCAATTCCAAAAATAATTGACGGTCTATTTATTCTATTTTTATCCATTAATTTCTCCTTTATTAAAGACTAAATTTACGTAAAACTTTATCCACTTCTCTACTCCATATTTTGAATCCTTCACCATTTAAGTGAATTCCGTCTATAGTAAGTTCTGCTTTTAGAAAATTAGATGCTGACATTTTTTTATTCAAATTAATAAATTCAATTTTGTTTTGTTTTGCATAATCAAATATAAGCTGGTTTAATTTCGAAATTTCAATATTCCTATTTTCAGCATTTGGTGCAGCATTGCTAGCATATAAAATTGATTGAATAACAGGAATTATATTTTTTGCTTTTAAGTTTTCAATTAATAATTTATAGTTCACAAAAATTGTTTCAATCGGAATCCAGCTAAAAACATCATTAACCCCAATCATAATAAAACATATTTTAGGATTTAGTTTATAAACATATTCTAATCTGTTTAAAACACCTTCTGTAATATCACTTGGAATTCCTTGTTCCGAAATTGAAGTTCTATCTATTAGCTCATTCCAATTAATTCCGTGAGTAATTGAATTGCCAAGCATTACAATATCTGCTTGTTTCATCATATAGTTTTTATATTTATCCAATTCCAAAGCATAATTTGGATTATACAAGTATTGTGGTTTTGTTTCGGTAGAATTTTGTGCAAAAACATTTACACAAAATAAAATGGAACTCAAAAAAAGGGTAAAATTTATTTTCATAAAACATTTCATCTTTATTCCAATATTTAAACATATTATATGTATATGTTTAAATATAATAATATAAAGCAAAATATTATCAATTTTTTTGCTAAATCCAGAATTTTTAGTAATTAGTTTATTTATAATTACCCCCTATTCTATGAAAAATTATGGTAAAAAAAGGAATTACGCTTTGTAATTCCTTTTCCTTTCGTTTTTGAAAACTAATTTGATGATTGTAAAAATAGAAGTAGAATTTTAATTCTATTTAAGTTTTAATGCAGTACGGCTGTGTTATTCTGTAAAAAACTTTCACTATATTTTAGACTTGGTTACCACAGATTGCTAATCTGTGCTGCATCAGTCCATAATTAAAAATTTTTCAAAAAATTTGACCATAAATAACTGTAATTGACATATTATAAAGCGTTTAGTTTCACTTTTTACTATTTTTGATTCCTTGTTTATTCAGTTAAAAAGAACTTAAAATGAATGATATATTAAATATTAAATACGAAAAACATATTTTAGATAATGGACTTGAGGTTGTTCTTTATCAAGATAAGAGCATACCACTTGTATCTGTAAATTTATGGTACAAAGTTGGTTCTGCAAATGAGCTTGATGGAAAAACTGGCTTTGCACATCTTTTTGAGCACATGATGTTCCAAGGTTCCAAAAATGTTGCCAAAGAAAAACACTTTAAATTTATTGAGGAAGCTGGTGGAAACTTAAATGGTTCTACAAGTCTTGACAGAACCAATTATTACGAAACTCTTCCTACAAATTCATTAGGACTAGCCCTTTGGTTGGAATCTGATAGAATGGGATTTTTGCTTGAAGCATTAACTCAAGAAAAATTAGATAACCAAAAAGATGTTGTAATGAATGAGCGCCGACAAAGATATGATAATCAACCTTATGGATTATCTTGGGAAATAATTTTCTCAAATCTTTTCCCCAAAGATCATCCATATCATTGGCCTACTATTGGTTGGATGAAAGATATTGAAAAATTTGAGTTAAACGATGTAATTGATTTTTTCAAAAAATATTATTCTCCAAATAATGCAAGTCTTGTTATTGGCGGTGATATTGAATATAGTTTAGCATTAGACCTAACAAAAAAATACTTTAACGAAATTCCCAAAGGAAAACCATTTGCAGATATTTTTGTTCCTTCAGAAAAATTAACCAAAGTAAAAAAGATAATCCACAAAGATAATGTTCAACTTTCCAAAATTTATTTTGCATGGGAAGCCGCAAAGCTTTACGACATAGACGACGCAACTCTAGATGTTTTATCCGATATTTTAACTGGCTCAAAAAATGGCAGACTTTTTAAATCACTTGTTTTTGAAAAACAAATTGCTCAAGACATTTCAAGTTTTCAATATTCAGCAAATATAACGGGAATGTTTATTATTGTTGCAACAGCCAAACCAGGCGTGGATTTGAACGAATTAAAAAGTGAAATTGAAAATGTTTTGAATGAAATAATTGAAAATGGAGTTACTGAAAAGGAATTTAAACGATCAATAAACACTGTTAAAGCATCTTTTATTTATTCTTTGCAAAACTTAAATTCAATGGTAAACCAAATAAATAATTATAATACAAATCTTGGAGAGCCCAATTCATTCATTTCTGATTTGGAACGATTTCAAAAATTAAACTTAAACTCAATTAAAGATGCCGCAAAAAAATATTTAAATAATTCCTATGTTGAACTTCATATTGTTCCAAAGGAGGCACAATAATGAAAGTAGAAAGAAGTAATCCCCCACAGAATAATGGTGAAATTAAATTTCATCTTCCAAAATTTAAACGATTTAAATTAAATAATGGAATGGATGTACTCTTTTTACAGAAAAATCATCTCCCTATTGTTAAAATAAGTTTACAAGTAAATTGTGGCAGCAAGTTTGATCCAAAAGGCAAAAGTGGTTTGGCATTCTTAACATCCCACCTAATTAGCGAAGGTGCTGGCGAATATAATTCCTTGCAATTAGATGAAGAAATTGAATTACTCGGAACTTTATTTGACCCTTCTACTGATAATGATATTATCAATTTGAGCATGATTACTCTTTCTGATAAATTTGAACGCTCGTTGGAATTGTTAGCATTAATCTATCAATCGCCTTTGTTTTCTGAAGAAGATTTTCAACGTGAGAAGCAGAAATTATTGTCAAAAATAATACAAAACAAAAATGAGCCTTCGTATGTTGCATCATCCAATTTCGATAAAATAATTTTGGGTAACTCTTTTTATGAAAATTCAGTTCTTGGTAAAACAGAAGATGTTAAAACTTTTACTAACAATGATGTTATAAATTTCCATAAAAAATATTTTGTCCCAAATAACTCTCAACTTATTGTAGTTGGAAATCTTGAGAAGGACAATTTGAAATTTCTCCTAAATAAGTATTTGTATTTGGATACTCTAAACGATATTGAATTGGTAACGCCAACATTTTCTGTAAACCATAGTCCAAAATTCTATTTTATTCACCAGGAAAATGCTGCTCAATCCGAAATTAGAGTTGGGCATCTTTCAAACAGAAGGAACGAAACAGATTATTTTTCTAAAACACTTGCCAATTCAATTCTTGGAGGACAGTTTTCGAGCCGATTAAATCTTAATTTGCGAGAAGCCAAAGGTTTTACTTATGGAATTCATTCTGCTTTTGTTTATTACAAAGATGTTGGGTATTTTGAAATATCTACATCTGTTAATGGAAAAGACACTGGTGAATCTATTCTAGAAATTCAAAAGGAAATTGCTGGACTTAAAATTGAAGTTACAGAAGAGGAAATAAATTTTACTAAATCGTATTTTACAAAACGATTTCCTTCAATGTTCGAAACAAATTCGCAAATTGCTCACAACCTTTCAACTCTTATCAGATATTCGCTTTCAGAAAATTATTTTGATAATTATATTGAAAGAATTTCCAATTGCACTAAATCAGAAATTGAGAAAAGCATTGCTGAGCACATAAAGGCAGATGAAATGATTTATCTTATAGTTGGCGATAGAGAAATTGTAATGCCACAACTAAAAAAGATTACTGATTTGGAAATTATTGAACTTGACGTTGATGGGAAAATAGTTAATTTTTAAATGAATAAAATTTAACCATCATTCAAATACTCCAGTAATTTTTGAATTACATTTATAACATTTTCCATTAACAATTTTATTGGAATTAACGCTCCTGTTTTCGACACTGGGACACCCTGAGAGGCTTATAGATTAAATAATTTAGCTAAATATTTTTGTTCATCATTGAGCCATAAT
>PCUD01000078.1 GCA_002786785.1 Ignavibacteriales bacterium CG18_big_fil_WC_8_21_14_2_50_31_20
CGCTTTCGCAAAGTGGTTTTGTAAATTTACACGTTTATAATATACTTGGACAAGAAGTAGCAAAGTTAGTAAATGAAGAGCAAAACTTTGGAAGTTATGAAGTTCAGTTTGATGCCACAAATCTTCCAAGTGGTGTTTACTTCTGTAAGTTAAAAGCAGTTTCCATTGGAACAAAAGGAAGAATGTATGAAAAATCTGTAAAGATGTTACTTCTGAAATAAAGTTGCTTACACAAAAAACTTAAACAGACTGTAGTTTGTTTGAGATTGTACTTTTATCTTGTTCACACAGCCTCTGAATTTTTGGGTTAATGAAATTATTAACATTGCAACAAATTTAATTTGCTACCAAGATTATTAGTTTCCCAAAAGATATTTTTAAAAATATTTTTAGTATTTGTATGCTTAGAGATTTGTTGATTTTGTGGACCATTGAAACTGCCTCACCATTTAAAATAACAATGGAAAAGTTCCACGTTGCTATTACTTTGCTTTATGTAAAATAATATGAACTAAAATAAATTTATTATAAATAATTTGCCATTTAAACTTTTGTTTTTTAACTTGCAAACAAATAAGAGGTTTTAGTGGTAAATACAAATAGGCACATATCTTTTTTCTCCTTTACAAGTTTTTCCCATAAAGAAAATGTTCTAATTTATTTGCATTTAACTTTAGCCTTTTTACTTAAAACACTTGGCACACAATTTGCTGCCCCCCCAATATTTTTATTTACAATGCCAATTAGTTACCAGCAAAATTTTAATATACTTACTAAACAAAAATATAATTACAACTTTTTGCAACTATGCTTTTATAAAAAGGAGTATTTTGTTGGGTTTATATAATTTTGTTGAAATAATAATTTTATACAGAATATTACCCTAAAAATTAAAGGATTACTAAAATGAAGTATTTTTATATTGCCACTGTTATTTGTATGAACATCATTTATTCTCAACCAAGTGAAAGCAATTTTTGGGAGATGACGAATGGGCCGTTTGGTCAAAAAATTACAACTATTGATATTCTTAGCCAAGACAGTGTAATAGTTGGCACTGATGGTGCAGGAGTTTTTTTATTTACACCTTCAACTTCTGTTTGGCAAAATATTTACTCAGATAATGAATTTAATAGTATTTATTCATCTATTATTACACCAAGTAAAGACATTTTGTTCACGGCTAATAGCAATTATGATTATAGTGCAACCATTATAAAAATAAATAGTGACTTAAATGATTGGAAATTAATTGAAACCAGTGGTATAGGCAAATTTGCTAACATAAATGATTCATTACACAATTTTATTTTGCTTACAACACAATGGAATGGCATTTTTAAATCAATAGATAATGGCGATTCTTGGGATGTAAGTGCTGAGCTGGGTATCGAGATTGGAGTGAAAGATGTACAATTTGATTCCTTTAACCAAAGAATAATTCTTGCAACTAATGGCAGGATTGATGGTAAAACTTTTAGAAAAGGCGAATACCTGAGAAATGGGATACTTTTTTCTGATAACTATGGAAAAAATTATTACAATGTATTTGAAGGAAATTGTGAAGATATTATACTTAACCAAAAAGGATTTATCTTTGTAAATACCGATCCCTTTTATGAGACAAACTACCGCTCTTTTGATAATGGTTACACTTGGGAAGAAATTAGACCACAACAGTTAATGCGGTATATTATTATTGTTTCAGACAGTTTGTTATATGCTGTTAATAATGAAGGTCTTTTTCATTCCACAGATTTTGGAACCTCTTGGGAATTACTCAATGATGACGTTAAAGATTTAATATCTATTAAAGCAATTAACGAATCAACTTTTTTTATTGGCTCAATAAGTGGTTTTTATCAATATTCAACAATTACAAATGAATACACAAATTTATCAAATGGGCTAAATGCATCAAATATTTGGACATTATTTGCTTCAAACGATAATAAACTACTTGCTGGTGGGAAAAATGGGACAATTTATTATACTGAAAACAAAGGTGAAAACTGGAAAGTTACACCAGCTTTGCCCTTTTTTAATAATGATTACTTGCAAGAAATAAATTGCATTACAGAAACATCGTCTGGTCGATTATTTGTCGGTTCCGAAACACCACTTTTCTATTATTCAGATAACCTTACTCTGGAATGGATTAAAGGAAATAATTACTCTTTTGCTGGGAGTCCAGAAATATGGTCAATGGCTACAAATAGCAAAGATGAAATATATGTTGGAACAAGCAACGAAGGCATTGTAATTATTAATGATGATGCAAGTGAATTTAGAACCACACCGATATTGGGTCAATATATTTTATCGCTTGATATTGATGAAAATGATGAAGTTTATGCTGGTAGTTATTATGGCACTGTCTTTTTTACAACAGAAAATGCGAAAAACTGGAAAGCAAATTCAAATGGACTTAGTGGTTTACCCGTTATTTCAGTAAACAAGTCTAATAACCTTTATGCAAGCACTATTTACAGTGTTCACAAATATAACGAGATTACTCAAAATTGGGATAATATAGGAGGTGGACTTCCACCTAATATAATTTTAAGTAAAATGATAGTTGTTGACAATACGATTTATGTAAGTTCCCGTGGTAATGGAATTTACTATACATCCGACGAAGGTAAAAACTGGAAAGCGTTCAATACTGGCTTGGAAAACATAAATATTACTGCAATTGTAAACGATTCAACTGGTTATTTATATGTTGCTTCAATGCAGGGTATTTATAGAACTAATGATAGAATTGTTTCAGTTAAAGATGAAACTAATTCAAATAATCTTCCTAAAGACCTAATATTCAATAATGTTTACCCGAATCCTTTTAATTTGACAGCCAATATTAGTTTTAGTAACCCAAAACTTCAAAGTGTTTCTATTTCAATTTATAATATACTTGGTGAGGAAGTAAATTTAATAATTAACAAAGAATTCTTGCCTGGTACCTATAACTTTGCATGGTCTGGAAAAAATAATTTTAATACGATAGTGAATTCTGGTGTGTATTTTGTGAAACTTAAAACGGAAAAAAAACAATTAGTACAAAAAATAATTTTATTAAAATAGTATCAAATGATACAAACAAGAGGAGTGAAATTATGTTAAGAATAATAACAGCTATTATGCTGATTTTAAATATTATAGTAATCGCAAGCGAGACAGATTCACTGTGTTTAATTCCCACAGCACAGGAAATTGCAAGTATGTCAACTACTTATAACTCGCCTTTAAGCGGGAATTTGAATGTAGTTTTTATAGAATTTACTTCACCCAATAAGGGTAGTATAATGAAAGAATATGATTCAAATACTGAATATAAACTACCTGGGACTTATCCAGATGGTAGTAGCATACAAGAGGATATAGATAATAATGGTAATATAAAAGCAGCTTGGTTTCTAAAAACTGCAACAATAGATTTTTTTGAAACCATGTCTCACGGAAATGTTAACGTTAGTTTCGAAATTCCTAGGAATCCAGATCGTGCAGATTCAATGTGGTATACAGAAAATGATTTCTCACTTAGTAAGACAAGACTTGATGAGGTATTAAGAGCAGTTTATGCTAAATTCCCCACTATTGTTAATAACGCCGGATATATAGTATTTTATTCTAGGAACTATCAAGGACTTACCTCTGATGTACCAACAGATTATGGCGAGTTCAAATTGGTTAATGGTACTACAATATTTAATGGGCCATACTGTTATGGAAATGTTGGTAATCAGCATAGAATTGCAGTTATAACTCATGAAATCGCACATAGAATTGAGTACGCAATAGACAGGAGCAAACCAACATTAACGTTTCCAGATAGAGGGACAGACAGAACTGTTTCTATTCAAAACGTTTCAGGGGTTGGAGGTGTCTATTTAAATGTATTAGATAGTCCATATGATTTAATGTATCACAACGACCCTTCCAATTCTCATTTAGCGTTATATGGTCAGCGGCCAATGATTTCTTATGACTTAATGCGTTTGGGTTGGATTGCTTCTGATGAAATTTTAGAAATTGATTCTGATCAAATAGATATTCTAAAAAACATTAGAATCTATGATATGAGAAATGAATTGACAAATCAACAAAGAGATGATACCAGTAGTGAAAGAGGTTACAGAATTGTAAAAGTTTATCTAAAAAAAGATTACTATCAAACAAGGGATGAGTATTATTTAATTGAATACCATAAAGGCACAGATTATGACCGTGAGTTTAGTAACTATGATGAGAACCCAGCAGTAGGTATTCTAATTTGGCATATTGTTGAAGGTTATAATAGCAGTAATCCTGGACTTGATATTCTTTGTGCTGTTCCATACAATGGATTTAATTATGACCCAAGTACAGGATCTGGTGCGCCTCTGCCTTATGATTTTTACCCTATGACATGGCTAACATATAACTATGGTAGCAATTTCACTGGCATTCAAAAAAACAATGAATATGATTGGTTGAACGATTTAGTACTACCGGTACCTAGGGATGTAGAAGATGGTTGGGGAAACCCAACTAATGGTGGGCGGCAATTATATGAGTTAACACAAGTAGATGCAGCAAATTGGAGAAGAGAATTATCCAAAAATGATGATTTCTTTACCGATATACCGAACAAAGATCATGTAAATAATAAACTAATTTCAACAACAAGACCATCTTCTCGTGATTGGTGGGGTAATCATACAAACATTGGTATTGCAAATATTAGAACTGTAACTGGAACTGATAGTTATATGATGATTGATTATTATAACAACTATTGGGAAGGTAACATAACCGAAAACATGATAATGAGTGGTAACCCCATTATTGGTGGTGATTTAACAGTTGCAAGTGGTGTAACACTTACAATACAAAGCAATGTTGTTATTCCAAGTGGTGTTACTTTTACAATTCAAGAAGGTGCTGAACTGATAGTTCAAAATGGTGCTCAACTAAAAATTATTGGCACATTAAATGTAAATGGAACATCAACCAACAAAGTTACATTTGATTTTGCATCCCCATCATACCCAAATGGTATTTTATTTTGGTTAGGTGGCACTGGAACAATAAATAATGCAATTATTAAAAACGCTTACTACGGGGTAAGAGCCTATGAATCAGTTGCAACAATTCAAAATAGTGAAATTAAAAATTGTACCCAGGGCATTCAAATGGACTATTTAAGAGGTAATACAACTGGCAATATGTACGTCTTGAATAATTCTATTCATGATATTAGTTATACTGGAATTTATTTTAATTCTTCAAATGGTAAAGTACGAGATAATGAAGTATTTAATTGCAATGCAGGGACAGCTTGTACTAATTACTCTTCGCCTGAATTTGGGGAGGTTGGTTATTTCGGGAATAATAATTTTCATAATAATAGATACTATGGTTTCGAAGCAAACAGTAATTCTAATCCATTTTTTGGATTGTCATCTTGTACAACTCAAGGTGGTAAAAATTCATTTGTAGATAATGCCGTTTATAACGGTTATGCACGATATACTTGTTACGTTTTAGCACAAGGTAATTGGTGGGGCAATAATCCACCAGTTGAAAGCAAAATATTTGCACAATATGGCAGTTCTATAGATTTTTCATTCTATTTAGAAGACCCTCCTGGTACACTTTCAGCAAACAAAGTTACAACACCAGAGGAAATTGTATATGATACACAGTTCAAGAGTGTAGGGGAAACAGTACCCGTATTATCTAGTTCATCAGCCTCAAAGAGTGGGTTTAATTCTACTTGGCCAATTCTTTGGAAATTACGTTATGCCCGTAATTTAATTGGTGTGGAAGACTACCCTTTTGCACGAAAAATATGTAAAACTATAATTGATGAAAACCCGGATTCTGTGTTAGCTACATATGCTTTAGATTTGTTGTGGCGTGCAAGTACAAATGATAAAAAATCTCTTTCGAATTTTGAAGATTATTTATCAAAAAAAGTTTTATCAAAAAAAGCGAATGTGTTGTTTGGGGATATGGCCCTAATATTAAATTCACAAGATAAAACAAATAGTAAGAATTCTAATTTTGATAAAATTATTGATAAGTACAAAGGAACAAGGGTAGAAGAATATGCTATTTTCAACAAGTTGGTATTTTCATTAAATGAAAACAATAACAGAGAAGAGGCAGTTAATCTCTTAAATATTTTGCAAACTAATTTCCCTAATTCAGAAACTATAAAACTTGCACAATTAGAATTAGGATTGGTTGTAGATGAACCTTTGGAACAACAACTTGTAAAGAATGCTTCAAGTGAAGAAACAGTAGAAATACCAAAAACATACGAGTTGCTTGGTAATTATCCAAATCCATTTAATCCAAGTACAACAATAAAATATGCTTTGCCATATAGCTCAGATGTTGAGTTAACCATTTATGATATTACTGGTAAA
>PCUD01000163.1 GCA_002786785.1 Ignavibacteriales bacterium CG18_big_fil_WC_8_21_14_2_50_31_20
TGTAATTGCAATATCAATTACATCCTTATTTGGCAAATAATTTTCGGAAAACTTTTCTTGTTTTTCAGTAAGATTATAATGCGAAATTATTTTTGATGAAATTAGTTTGGAATCGTCAGAAATAAAATACGTCTTAAAATTTTCTTCAAGTAGCTCAACAATGTGCGAAGTATTTGAGCTGTTGTAACCACCAACAACAATTGCCAAATCAACTTTGGAATTCATTAGTTGAAGGGTAGCACTTTGATTGTTATTTGTTGCATAGCAAAGGGTATCGCGTGTATTTGCAAAATGATTTAATAGATTTTTTTCACCAAATTTATTTGTAAATACATTTTTGAACAGTGATGAAATCTCTTCTGTTTCAGTGGCTAACATAGTTGTTTGATTTACAACTCCAACTTTTTCAAAATCAGTTTCTACATTAAATCCATCAGAATATTTACCTTCAAATAGTTTGTAAAAATCGTTTTGTGGAATTTTTCCTTCAATTATATTTGCCAATAAATTAGCTTCTTTTAAATCCCTAATTATTACAGAAGGGGCATTTGTTGTGCTATGCGAAAATGTTGCACGCGTTTCTTCGTGATTAACTTTGCCATGAATTATTACAGTGAAGCCTTTTTTCCCTAACTCCTCCGATTTATTCCAAACTTTTTCAACAAAAGGACAAGTTGTGTTGTAATGATATGGGTTAATACCAATTGCATTTAACATATTTTCAATTTCAATTGTTGTTCCAAATGCTGGAATTATAACAATATCCTCCGATTTTAATTCCGTCCAGTTAATTAAATTGTTTCCATTTGTGTCTTGAATAAATTTAACTCCATGAAGCGAAAGCTCGGTATTTACAGTTGGATTGTGAATCATTTCGCTAAGCAGAAAAATTCGTTTATCTTTGTTTTCATTAATTGCTTTGTAAGCAATTTCAATTGCATTTTCAACTCCAAAACAAAAACCAAAATGACGGGCAATGTGAAATCGTATTTTGCCAAAATCTAAAATTGATGGACTGTAGTCCTTGCCTTTTGGATCTTCAATTTTGCGTTCACTTTTAATTTTTGAAATAGCAGAACTTCTATATTTATCAGGTATTTGAAAATTTTTCATTTAGTTATCTAATTATGATTAATAATAAAGGAATAAAAATAAAACGGGAATTAAAATTCCTAGCATAAAGAACCACTTCCCTCTACCAAAAAAACCATTTTTGCCTTTTAGAATAAAAAGTCCGGTTAATGCAAGTAAAATTAAAGAAGCAGCAAAAATATCAGAAACCCAGGTCCAAATCTTTTTGGGCTTATTCAAATGTAGATAATTCATCATTTTAAATGCATCTCTATCTTTAATTGTCTCAATTGCAACCATTCCAGTTTTAATATTAGCCGAAATAGTTTTTCTCTCAAGAAAAATATCAATTTCAACTGGACTTTTTCGGAAAGCTGTTTTAATTGAATCAGTAATGTTTAATTGTGAAATCACATATTTTTTTACTTGCTCGGCAGTTAATAGTGAATCGGCGGTTGGCTTAATCTTCACGGAATCAGTTTCAACAACATAATTTGGATTCCAATCATTAATATGATTAACGGCAATGCCAGAAATTGAAAATATTAAAGTAAGAACAACGGCAGCGTATCCGATATCTCTGTGCAAAACTCTAATCAATTTTCTCAAATTCATAATTGCTCTCGGTTTAATGCGTTAAAAGCAACTGCATAAAGTTGAATTTGCTTTAGCATTGCGCCTAATCCATTTTTGCGAGTTGGAGAAAGGTGGTTGTCAATTCCAATTTTGTGTAAAAATTCGGGAGGTGACGAAAGTATTTCTGTTGGAGTTTGATTTGAATAAACTTTTATTAATAAAGCCGCCAAACCTTTAACAATAGTGGAATCGCTATCAGCGTCTATTAATAATTTGCCATTACTAAAAGATGCATTTAACCAAACTTGTGATTGGCAGCCTTCAATTTTGTTTTTATCAGTTCTAAACTCTGTTGGAAAAGGAGCTAAATCACGACCAAATTTTATTAGTAGTGCATATTTATCTTCCCATTCAGTAATGTTCTCAAATTCTTTTATAATTCCTTGTTGTATTTCGTTAATTGTCATAATTTTTCAATTTTTTATTTCAAATATACAAATCTTTATAAAGATAATTTATCTCATATTAATAAAGTCCCCAAAATAAAATATTTAATTGCATAATTGAGTATTTTTATATCCTTATTATTAAAATGAAAGACTATTATGAAATTAATGTTAAATAGATTTGCAATTGTAATTGCCATAATTCTTGTAGTTACTGGATGCTCAAATCAGAAAAACAACACACCTAAAAATATAATAATTTTTATCGGTGATGGAATGGGATACAACCATGTAAATATTACAAGTTATTTCCAACATGGCGAGTTAGGTAAACAAGTTTATGATTCATTTCCAGTAAAATTGGGAATGAGTACATTTATGATTGGTGGTGAAATTTATAACCCAGATTCTGTTTGGGCAAATTTTAATTTTGTAAAGAAAAAACCAACCGATTCCGCAGCATCTGGTACTGCAATTGCAACTGGAAGTAAAACCAACAAAGCAAAATTATCTGTAGATACATTAAACAATAAACTAAATACTATCTTGGATATTGCAGAAAATTTTGGAAAATCTACTGGCGTAGTTTCAACAGTTCCTTTTAGTAATGCAACACCTGCAGCATTTGTTGCCCATAATGAAAGTAGATATAATTATAAAGAAATTGCAAAAGAGATGATTATAGAAAGCAAAGTGGACGTAATAATGGGTGGAGGAAATCCATTATTTAATCCAGACGGAACACCAATTAAATCAACAAATGAGCGGTTTGTTGGTGAAAAAGAAGCTTATGATATGAATGTTGGAGATAATTCATCAACTAAATTTGAAGAAAAAATATTTAATTATGTTGGTGGCAGAGAAGTGTGGAATTTATTGAACGATGGTTCTGTTGGTGCAGATGCTGATAACGACGGCGTTAACGACCCGTGGCAATTAATTCAAGATAGAAGTTTATTTCAAAAATATGCAAAGGGAGAAACCCCTAAAAGAGTAATTGGAGTTTTCAAAAGTGGACAATCAACACAAGTTGAAAGAAATGATTCGCTGGAAAATGAAATGCCATTTTCTGCCCCATTAAATGAAGAAATACCAACTCTTGCAGAAATGACATTGGCTGCAATAAATATTTTGAACAATAATTCCAATGGCTTTGTTATAATGGCAGAAGGTGGCGCAATTGATTGGGTTGCGCATAATAATCTATTGAATAGAACAATTGAAGAGCAAATTGATTTCAACAAAGCAATTGAAGCAGCTTGCAATTGGGTTGAAACAAATAGTAGTTGGAATGAAACTTTGATAATTGTTACTGCAGATCATGAAACTGGCTATTTGGTTGGACCTGGTTCAAATGTAAAAGTTAATGATTCAGATGTAGATTTGTGGAAGCCAATTGGAAATAATGGAAAAGGAAAACTTCCATCAGTTGAGTGGTTTTCAAAGGACCATACAAATTCTTTGGTTCCATTTTATGCAAAAGGTACAGGAAGTTCTAAATTTTTAGATGTAATAAAAGGGAATGATGATGTTCGTGGAAATTATATAGATAACAGTGATATTGGAAATGTTATAAAACTATTGTTAAAATAGCAATTAAGGAATTTAAATATAACAAGACAATATGTCTTTTGTTTTTCTCTAATTTTTCTTATTTTATGTTGCTTTCGCAAACAAATTAAGAGAAAATGAAATGAAAAAAATATATTCTACAATTGTAATATTTTTTATGCTTGGCTCAATTCTATATATAGTTGGTCGTTCTTTTAGAGTATCTAAAATTCCTAACGGTAGTAAAACATCGTGTAACACTTGTCATACTAACGGTGGAGGCACACCACGAAATCCATTTGGCATTGCAGTTCAATCAAAAGTTACTCCAAACGGCACTGAGAGCTTTTGGAATCCTGAGTTTGCTGCACTTGATTCTGATGGAGATGGTTTTACAAATGGCGAGGAACTTCAAGACCCAAACGGATTATGGAAGGAAGGTGAACCTAATCCTGGTGATTTTTCTCAAGTAACAAATCCTGGAAATCCAAATAGTATTCCAACCTCAGTATTTGATAACATAAATGTTTTTTCATTTCAGTTATCTAATAATTATCCAAATCCTTTTAACCCAAGTACAATAATTAGATATGAGATTGGAAATACTAGTGATGTTAAATTGAAAATTTACAATTTGCAGGGTGAAGAGATCAAAACCCTAATTAATAAAGAACAAACTGCAGGAACGTATGAAGTTCAGTTTAATGCTAACGGATTAAGCTCAGGTATTTATTTATACAGATTACAAGCTGGCAATTTTATTGAAACAAAAAAGATGACATTAATTAAATAGAATTCAAAAATGTAAAGATGACTTGGCTAGTCATCTTTACAATAATATTGGAGCTCTAACTTCTATTGATAATTTTTAACGCTTCTCGTTTGCTTAGTCCAGATAATTTTTGCTCATTTGTTTTTACAAATTCTAAAACTACATCTGGGTTTGTTTTGGAGTACTCTCGTAAAACCCAACCAATAGCTTTACGGTGAAAAAATTCTGTTGAACTACTGTGCTTAAGAATATATTCAAAAAGTATTTTTTCATCGGTGTTTTGTTTGTATTTTAATTGAAACAATAATGCAGATCTATTTAACCACATATCGTTTGAGTTAATCCATTTTTCGGAAATAGATTTTTTTAATTCTGGATACAAGTTAAAATGATTTCCAACAATAATTGCAGCAATATAATCAACAGTGTCCCACCAACTTTTATTTGTAAGCATATATTCAAACAGATAATAATCATTTTGTTTTAATAATTTTGAATATTTAGAAAGTAATTCCATCGCAAAATATTGGAGTTCTCTTTGAGGTTCATTCCAAAGCTCTTTTATAATGTCTTCTATTTCTTCAATTTTAGGAAGATTCTCTTTTTTTAGGAATGGTTTGCAAAGTTCTTTTCGTAAAGGTGATTTTATGCCATAATACTCAAATTTGTTTTTCATATACTTTTTCATATGCATTGCATTATCGGTATTACAATTTTCTGAAAGAACATTTTTAAGTGATTGGATGTAGTTCAACTCGTTGCTTCCTAATTGATTTTCAATTTCCATTATGAGTTAATTACAAACTCAAAAGGCTGATATTAGAAATAATTTATATTAAATATATTTCAATTCAAAATTAAATTATAATTACTGTCTCAATCCAAATTGAGTTAAAATGATTAAAAATATCTTAAAATACCAAACCCCAATCTCCACATATCCTCATTTGCCGAACGGTCAGCACCAACAAGATATTGCGATGTATTTAGTCTAGCATTATTTGTGACCATTATATGAAAAATATGTCCGCCAGTTTCAATATCAACACCTATCGCCAAACTATTATAAGATTTTCCTGTTTCATCCAAACGTATTCTTCCTCTGTAACCAGTAACTACTGGATTATACTCAATCCAGGTACTCCACATTCTATTAAAATAATATTGCAGATAAGTCCCGAAAGTAAAAGTGTACTGCTTATCTATTGCATAAATAAAACTATTTTCCAAATAAGAAGGAACAATTCCAATTCCAAGTTTATTATCAAATAACATTGTATTAAATATCAATTGTCCATAAAACTGAAAATTGGCTGCGTCTGTTCTGCTCCTGTCAATTCCAGTAGGTATTTCTGTATTCCAGGAAGCACCACCTAAAACTGAAACAACAAATGGTACATCTTTACTATAATTTTGAAAGAGTTTTTGCTTTAATTGAAGATCAAGATTATCTGTATTATTACTTCTACCAATAGTTGCCATCAGATTATTAGTAATACCATATCCTAAAGCAAATCTAATTCGTGCAGGTCCATCCAGTCCATAAAATTGATCATATCCATCCTTAATAGAAGGTAAAAATCTGTGAGATATCTCATACATTATATTCCCTTTCTGAAGGGATTCAGTTGTAGGGAAATTTGCTGTTTGGGTTGTGTGGAATAATTCCAAATCCAACATTTCAGTTGGAGTTGTTTTTTCCCACTTTGGTTGAGCAAATAAAAGAAAATTAGAAATTAATATTAAAAATAATATAATGAGCGATTTCAATTGTTATCCTCCCGATGTTGTTTTAAATAAAATTTTAGATCTAATTTTATCTCTTCAGCAACTTTAACAAATGCTAACAGACTTGGTGCTTCAATATTAAAATTTTTCAAAAATATTGAATAGTTTGATTCAACAGTCATCAAATTTTCATCTATAGTTATTTTTCCAGGAATTACCATCTCATTTTCAATACCATGAAGAAACATTTTGCCAACTAGTATAACAGAATAGTAATTTTGATTTTCTTTTTTTTCTACTTGTTTGAAATTACCTTTAAAATATGTAATTGACCATTTTTGTGTTTCCAACACATCTTCACGCATATCTCTATCTCTTTTGCCGTTTCCAGTTTTCACTGAGTTCAGATATACTTCAAAATAAACCTCATTTTTACCAGTGAATGCTTCAGATCCATCCCAATAGATATATCCATCAACATTATTTGTTGTACCTTCAAAATCTAGCAAAGAAGTTGAAGATGTAAATTTTACAAGATTATCAGCCTTTTTGCTTATGTTCCACTCACTAGCAAATGATATATTACTAATTAGTAGAAATATAAATATGAATTTCACTAATTACCTACTTTCAATAAATGGTGAAAAAAATTAGTTATTTATAGCGCCATTTGATATCCACGCACTTATAGAATCTATTACACTTTGGTTTAATTGTGGTGCATTCAAGGGCATTCTTGAATCGTTCGAATTTAGTAGTTTCTGATACAAATAACTTTGGCTAGGATTACCTGGCTCAATGTAATTTAATCCTTGCGTGCTTGCTTTACTTACTAAAACGGTATAAGAATTTCCAGAAAGATCAGGTGCTTGAACTCCTGTAACATGACATCCACTTATAGCACATGATTTATTAAAAACTTTTCTTTGAATATCAGAAAATTTAGCAGTAACAATATTAGGATTTACTAATAAATCTACGCTTGGTGTATAATCCACAATGTGTTCTGAACATGAAGAAAAGAGTATTAAAATTAACAAAAGATATATTATATATAGTATTTTCATCTTAACTCACAAATTTATCTTAGAACTAATAAATATTGGTTGCTTTCTGCTTGTTCAATATAATAAAAAATATACATATGTTTAAAAAATACTTCGGGTATTATTTAAAGCAACTAGTTAGTAATAATTAACAAAAAAATCCAATCACCCAAATTCTTTTTTTGATGGTAAACTGTCATTGAAGGTGTTAAAAAAAGAGCATTCTAAAACTTTAAAAATTGTAAAATTTCTTAAAAGGGTTAAGTAAAATATGGTTGAAAAAATTGATATAGTAGGTTTTATTCTTTGCTAAAAAGAAAAGGCAGATATCTAAGAGTAAAATATCTGCCTTTAAGAATTAGAGGCTAATTCCAAAAACAAAATATGCAATCTCTTTGTTGGGATTGAATATAAAAGACCCAAAAATTGGAAATGAAAAATCATCAGTAATTTTAATGTCTTTTACAGCTGTAACACCAAGATTAATAAAATTAAATTTTTTTGTTCCATAATATAAATTAGCGTCACCAGTTGTTGCTCCAGCAAAAAATGAAAGAGAAGTGTTTTGTATTGAAGTGGAATAACCAATTTCAAAATAAGCAGAATTATCAACTTCATTATAAACATTAACAGAGGCTGAAAAATAAAGAGGAAATGATTCTGGTCCAGATAAAGAAGCACCCGTTTCAATTATATGTGAACCCAATCCATCATTTTTGAAGTTGCCAAACTTTTTACCAGAATTAGGATAATAATAATCTGTAGCAAGTAAATTGAGTGTGGTTTCTCCAATTCCGACGGAATACCCAATGTAGAAATCTATTTCATCTGCAGGCTTAGAGTTTGCGTCCCTTCCAAGTTGATAAGCGCCCCAAGTTCCAATTTCAAAACCAGAATTTGAAATTGCTAAAGCTGGTTGAATGCTAGGTGAATTGCCAAAATCAGCCCCACGCCAAATGTAACGGCTCACTAAATCAGCGCCAAGACTAATTTCGGTCTGTGAGTAAATATTTGAAAAATTAGCAAGTAATAGTACAGTTACAATTGCAAAAATAGTATTAGTGTTTTTCATTTTAATTCCTTTTTTATTTTTAAATATATTTATTTAAGATACTTTTTCAAAATCTGGATATGCTTCCATACCGTGTTCGCTAAAATCAAGTCCTTCCATTTCTTCTTCTGGAGACACTCTAAGTCCAATTGTTTTCTCAATAGTTTTGAATAAAATAAATGCTAGAGGGAAAACCCATAAAAATGCAGCTACAACACCCAATGCTTGAACTCCAACAACACTCCAAGAAAATCCGTTAATATCAAAAACTCCAGCAGCTATGGTACCAAAAGCGCCACAGACACCGTGAACGGAAACGGCACCGACTGGATCGTCTACTTTTAGGATTCTTTCGATAAACAAAACGCTATATACAACAATTATTCCAGCAAGTGATCCTATAATTACTGCACTTAATGGGGATACATTCGCGCATCCAGCTGTAATTGCAACTAACCCTGCAAGTGCGCCGTTTAATGCCATACTACCATCAGGCTTGCCAATTGCGAACCAAGCAGTAAACATTGCAGCAATTGCTCCGGCAGCGGCGGATAAATTTGTTGTAACAGCAATTAATGCAATATCTGTATTTGCAACCGTTGTGCTTCCAGCATTAAAACCAAACCATCCAAACCACAAAATAAATGTACCCAAAGCAGCCAAAGTAATATTATGACCAGGAATAGCTTTTGGTTTTCCATCTTTTGTAAATTTACCAATTCTAGGTCCCAATACAATTGCACCAGCAAGAGCAGCCCAGCCACCAACGGAATGGACAACAGTTGAACCAGCAAAATCTATAAATCCTAATCCTTCTAACCAACCATTGCCATGATATAAACTTCCCCAAGCCCAACTTCCAAATATTGGATAAATAATTGCTGAAATTGCAACGCTATAAATTAAATAACTTACAAACTTTGTCCTTTCAGCCATTGCACCCGAAACGATTGTTGCAGCAGTAGCAGCAAAAACTACTTGAAACATCCAAAACGCGTACAGCCATGAATCGCCTTCTTTTGCAAAATCTTCTAATAGAAAACCATCAGTTCCAAACCAGCCTGTTGTTGTGACTCCGAACATTAAGCCAAATCCTATTAACCAATAAGCTAAACTTCCAAAGGCAAAATCCATTAAATTTTTCATCATAATGTTAATTGCATTTTTTGCACGAGTTAAACCAGTTTCTACCATTGCAAAACCAGCTTGCATAAAAAAGACCATAAATACGGCAACTAAAGTCCAAACATAATTTGCATTTGTTTGAACATCTGCAATTGCTTTTGCATTTGATTCAACGGTTGGTGCATCTTGTCCAAACAAAAATATTGGTACAAGTATAAGAAAAGCGATTACACTTTTTATTGATGCTTTCATAAAATATCTCCAGTTTTAGTTTATAATCCTTGTTTGTAATTTGTTAAAGAGCGGCTTCTCCAGATTCACCAGTTCTAATTCTGATAGCATCGTCAATTTGAGAAAGGAATATTTTCCCATCACCAATTTCTCCAGTTTTGCAAATGCTTAAAATTATTTCAATTGCCAGTTCGCACATTTCTGAAGCACATACAATTTCTATTTTTACCTTTGGAACAAAAGTTAAACTATATTCTGATCCACGATATATTTCAGTATGTCCTTTTTGTCGTCCATATCCACGAACTTCAGAGACAGTTAAGCCATTAAAGCCTGCTTCTTGTAAAGCTGATTGAAGTTCTTCTAACTTATGTGGTCTTATTATTGACTCAATTTTTTTCATAACACTCTCCACTATTTAATAAATTATGCATATTGCTATTATTCCCTAAAGAAATAAGGCAACAGTGTGAAAGTATATAATAAAATAATAATAATCAAGAGTTTAGCATAATAAAATAAATACAAAAAGAATATGTCTATATTTTGAGGTAATTTGTTAAGATTAAATGATATACATTTATTTATTTCAAATAGTTAGAATATGGCTTGAAATAAGGTATTTTAGGAATTTCTTTTGTTGAAAACTAGAGGAATTAATACGCATAATTATGCAATAGAAAATACAATTATTTAGTTTAAATAGGTCTCTGTGGCATAATCAAGTTTAAGGTTGGCTGTTATTTACTAAATCCTCTACAATTATTTATAGTTGTATTAATAATTTTGAGATTGAGCAATATTAAATTTTGGTTGTGTGAAAACTTTATGAAATACTTTGAAATACAAAAATATATGCTAATTTTAAAACATAATAGAAGTAATTATTGATACTTTTTGTAAGTTTTTCTTTCCAAATCAGCAACGGCAAGATTATAATCAATTAAAGCACCAATACTATTATTTTTTGCTTCCGTAAGTCGTAGTTGAATTTGAGCTAAATCAAAACTTGAAATTGTTCCCGACTTAAATCTTTCAACAGAAATGTTATAACTTTTTTCAGCAATTTCTACTGATTTACTTAATACTTCAACTCGGGCTTTTGCTGAATTAATTTTATTGATTGTTGCAATAACATCGTTTTTAATTGTCTTTTCCAAATATTGATATGCAAGTTTTTCTATCAGCAAATTAGTTTCAGCAACTTCTACATCTCTTGAAGATTTTCCCCAATCCCAAACAGGAACTGATAAAGTTAGAGCTACATAAATGTCATCTAATAGTTTATCAAAAAGTGTTTGAAATTCGGAATCGTTATTGCTAATTCCATATCTTGCATTAAGGACAATTTTAATGTTTTTTCGTGAATCAACTTCATCAACATTTAATTTAGAAAGGTAAATATCATTTTCTTGGTTTAATAAATCCGATCTATTTTTCAATGCACTTTCTATTGCAATGCTATCATCAATAATAATAGGCTGATATAAAAGGTCGGAAATTATATCAATATCATTTTCAAGCTCCAAACCGAGTAGGATTTTAAAATTATTTTTACCTTCTTCGTAGTTACGTTCTGAATTTAGAAGATCGTTTCTACTTGAAGCTAAATCTACTTCTAATTGAAGAGCTTCAACTTCTGCAATTAATCCCGCATAAAATTTATTTTTTGCAGTTTGGTATGATTCCTCGTTTTGTTTTACTTTTTCTTTTGTAATTATTAGATTTTGTTTTACTCTATCTAAATTATAGAAAGCAGATTTAACATCATAAATTAAATTCTGTTCAGCATGTGTATAATTTCTTGCTGCTTTTTTAAGATTTATTTCTGACCGATCCAAATTTGCTTTTTGTGTATTAAAAGTAAATAATGGCTGATTTAACGATATTGAAATGTTAGTATAATAATCTTTAGTTAAATCGATATTTGTCCCAAATTGTTCTCTACCAAAAATTCTTCCAATAACATTAATATTTCCATTAGAAAAAATTAAAGGTTGAGTTAAACTAAGTCTGCCCTCAAGTCGTGAACTACCAAGTTCATAAAATTCTTCCTTACTTTCTGCTGGATTAAACTGACTAATTAGACTTTTTGAATAACTTGGTAAATCAAATTCCAAATCCAACTTAGAAAAAAGACTTGCCTTAAAAGCTTCCAAACTTTTTTCAGAAGCTAACAAAGAATATTCGGCATTTTTAATTCCAAAACTTTTTTGCAATGCAACATTAATAGATTTTTCTAGCGTAAAAATTTCCTGTGCAAAATTAAAAATTGGAACTAAAAACATAATTGTTATTTGAAGAATTTTTTTCATTTTAAACCAATTAATTATTCGTAACGCAAAGCATCAATGGGATCTTTTTCTGCCGCTTTTTTAGCAGGGTAACTTCCAAAAATAAATCCAACCATTACTGAAACAAAAAAGGCAAGAATTATTGATGAAGGAGTAATTATTGTACGCCAATCGGCATAATTGGAAATTATAGAAGTTAATATAAAACCCGTGAGAATGCCCAGCAAACCACCAATAAAACTTATTGTTAAAGCTTCAAAAATAAATTGATTAAGAACATTTTGCCTTGTTGCACCAACAGCACGTCTAATTCCAATTTCTCTGGTACGCTCCATAATGTTTGCCAACATAATGTTCATAATTCCAATTCCACCAACTAATAGAGAAATTCCAGCAATTGCACCCATAACAACATTAAAAATATTTTGAGTTTTTTGTTTCTGTGCCATTATTTCTTCAGGAATAATTATTCTATAATCCTTAACCTCATAATGCTTGCGTGTAAGAATTCGTTTTATCACATCAGCAACAATTACAATTTTATCATCGCTTGTAACTTTAACAGTCAGTTGGCTAATGGCTTTTCTATCAACTGCATTTGCAATTTTTCCTACATCCTGCCAACTAATTTCAGTTTTTTCTGAAGGATCAATATATTTATCCATTTTATAATTCATTGTAGAAAGAGGAATATAAATATCTTGATTAAAATTTCGGAAGCCTGTATTAGGTGAATTTCCAACAATATTTTTTTTTGTTGAAATAACACCAATTATTTTGAACCACAAATCACCAATCTTAATTTTTTCGTCTATTGGATTTTTATATTTAAATAGTTGGGTTTTAATATCTGCTCCAATTACACATACATTGGAATATTGATCTATATGTTGTTTATTAAAAAAACTGCCAGCCTCGAGGTTTGAGTTAAAAGTATTTGGATAGTCAGTTGTTGTACCAATAAAATTAGCATCAAGAATATTGGACTTATATACTATTTTTCCGATAGCATCTCTTTGAGGTGTAAGTGAATGAATAAATGGGCAGATATTTTTAATTGCAGTTAAATCATCTATTGTTAAACCAGGAGAGAAAGATGTAGGTTTATTAGCCCCACCTTCTAATTTTTCTGATTTTATGATAATATTATTTGAGCCCAAAAGCTCAATTTGCTCTAAAGTTTCTCTTCTAGCACCCTCTCCAATAGATAACATTGCTATTACCGAACCAACTCCAAATATAATACCCAACATTGTTAAAAATGTTCGTAGTTTGTTGGCACCTAATTCTTCAAGTCCTATTTTAAAAAGGTCTAACTTTTTCAACTATTTCCCATTTTCTGGTATCTGCACAGAACTATCGTTTGTAGCATTTTCTTTAGAATTCTCTTTTTTTATATCAACTAATGATACAACATCTCCATCAACTAAACCATCTTCAACAACTACAAAATCATCGCTTTTTTCACCAATGGAAACTTGAACTTCGTCAAAACCAGAACCATTTTTCCTATAAACTTCAAAATTACTATTAACTTCAAACAAAGCCTCATGTGGAATAAAAATTTTATTGTCAATTTCATTAATAATTATTTTGTTACTTGTTGTCATTCCAGGTTTTAATATTTCTGAAGTACCTTCTATATCAATAAAAACATCAAAAACCTTTATTGTTGATTGATTATCTTTTCGTTTACCTAATTTTGCCACTTTTGCAATTGTGCCAATAAAAGAACTGTCTTGAAAGGCATCAAGCTTGACTTTAACTTTTTGTCCAAGCTTTACTTTGCTTATGTCAACTTCATTAACAAAAATTCGGCTTTCCATTTTAGACAAATCAGGTAAAGTTACAATTCCTTGTCCTGGCCAAGGTTGATCACCAATTTGAAACCTTTGTCCTTGGTTGGACCAGTTAATTCCATAAACAACTAAACCCTCGCTGGATGAAATTAGTGTAAGATCATCCAAGTCTCTTTTTGCTTTTTCCAAGTCGTTATTTTTTTGCCTAATTTCAACATTCATGTTTTCTAATTCAGATTTTTGAATTATTCTATTAGACTCAAAGGTTTGTTTGATTTTTTGAAAATTCAATTCGTTTTTCTTATGCTGAAGTTCAGCTTCTCTTCTTTTTGCTTCAGCTTCAAATTTCATTTGTTCCATACTTAACTTCGATAATTCAAAGCTTAACTCGGCACTTTTTAACTCCGATTCCATTTGAGCAATTTGTGACTGATGATTGGCTAATAATTTATCCTTATTGGAACGAGATATTTCCAATTGTGCTTCTACGTCCTTTACCTTTGCCAATGCTTCAGTTGGATCAAATTTTGCAACAACTTCTCCAGCTTTAATATATTCACCCTCCGGGACCAACTGAACAATTTTCAAAACACCTCTAACTCTTGGGGCAGAAATTGAAATTGAATTTTTTGCTGATATTTCACCACTTTCAGTAATTGAAACTAAAAAAATATCTTTCTTTACTGTAAATGTTGGAATATTTGAATCAATTGATGAACTTGTGGATAGATAAAGCACTAATAATATTGCTAATAAAACTATTATTGGTAGTGAAAATTTGCTTCTAAATATTTTAGGAAATTTTCTTGTGTTAGCAAAATTAAGGTATTTCTTGTTTGCCTGATTAATCTTGTTTGTAAAATTAATTGCTGAGCTAGAGAGATTACTTTTTAATTTACCCATACTACATCTTCATAATTATTTAGTGAATAAAAAATAAAAAAAAATTAAATAAATTAAAAGGACATAATTTGTACTAGTGTCCCCAAATAATAATGCAAAACTGCGATAAATTAGGATGAAGAATTTCTGTTTTTGCTTCTGTTGGTAGTAATTATAGTTAAAATGAAAAATTAATAGTTAATTTTAAGCGATCAATTTCTAAAAACTACTTCAAATCCAGAATCTTTTTAATATCTTTTTCTCTTCCAAAAAGCACAAGTTTATCATTTTCATCAATAATTGTGCTTGCTGTTGGAACTCCATAAATCCTCTCATGAAATTCAGTTTTAGATGTTTCTTCATTTTCAATTTTGTGCTGTCTTTTAATAGTAATTAAATTTACATTAAATCTAATACGTAATTCAATTTCATTAAGAGATTTACCCACAAATTCTTTTGGTGTTTTAATTTGGAAAATTGCATGTCCATCGCCTAAATCGAGATAATCTAAAACATCTTCGTTGATTAAACTAGTTGAAACTTTAGCCGCAATTTCGAGTTCGGGATTTATAACTTGATGAACGCCAAGTTTTTTTAGAATAGTCTCTTGAATTTTGGAAGCGGCACGAGCAATTACCATTTTAACTCCAAGATTCATTAAAAGAACGGATGTTAAAATTGTGTTTTCAAAATTAGTTCCAATAGATACAATAACAGCATCAATACTTTCCAATCCAAGAGATCTTAAAGCCTTTTCATCAGTAGAATTTAATCTAACAGCATAAGTTACTTTATCTTTAATTTCATCAATTATTTCAATATCTTGGTCAATAGCAACAACTTCTGCATTTCTTTCGGCAAGTGAAATTGCAACGCTCCAACCAAAATCTCCAAGCCCAATAACTGCAAATTTCTTTCTCATTTTAACTTCCTTTTATAAAATTGAAATATTTTCATAAGGTAAATCATAATTTGGTTGTTCAACAGGTTTTAGAATACTATAAATAAAAGCCAAAGGACCAACACGCCCAATGAACATTAATAGTGAAATAATCAATTTCCCGTATACTGTTAAATCGCCAGTAATTCCTCTTGATAAACCTACTGTTCCAAATGCACTAAAAGATTCGAACATAATATCTAATAAATCTTTGTCTTCAGTTATTGTAAGCATAATTATTCCAGCAGAAATAATTGCAATACTGAAAAAAGTTTTAATAAATGCTTTAACAATAATTTCTTTTGGAATTGTTCTATTGCCAAAATGAGCATCTTTTTGGTTTTTAAGGATTGAAATAGTACCAAAATACATTATTGCAAAAGTTGTTGTTCTAATTCCACCGCCGGTTCCACCAGGTGAAGCACCTACAAACATTAAAAATAAAACCATAAGAATTGTTGGAATTCCCATTTGAGCAAAATCAAGAGTGTTAAAGCCTGCAGTTCTTGTTGTAACTGATTGGAAAAAAGAAGCACTTAATTTTTCGAAAAATCCTAAATTATTCATTGTGTTGTTTAACTCAAAGGTATACATCCAAATGGTTCCAAAAACAAGCAAACCCAAAGTTGAAAATATAACCATTTTTGTTTGAATGGAACTTTTTTTTCTAAAAGAATTAGTCCTTTTCCTAAAAAACCGAGTCCATAAAGCCAAAATAGTTGGAAAACCTAATCCACCCAGAATTATTAAAAATGCAATTGTAAGCGTAAAAACATGATTACCAATTACTAAGCCATCCATTAAATTGAGTGAAAAGATCGAAAATCCGGCATTGCAAAACGCAGAAATGGAATGAAAGACAGATATAAAAATAGCATTTGAAAGATTTGGGACTTGAGTATGAATGCTTAAAAATAAAATTGCGGCACCAATAGCTTCTAACAAAAAAGTAGAAATTGTAAGAAACGAAAGCACTTTTGTAATTTGACCAATGTTATCTTCATCCAATATATCGTGTAGCAAAATTCTTTCTTTAATTCCTAAACCACCAGAAAGAAAAAGGGCAAAGAATGTGGTAAAAGTCATTAACCCTAAACCACCAATTTGGAAAAGCAACATAATAACAACTTGACCGAATGTAGTAAAATAAGTAGCAGTGTCTTGAGTAATTAAACCAGTTACACAAACAGCACTTGTTGAAGTAAAGAAAGCGTCAATAAAACTAATATTTTCATAAACAGTTGCAGCAGGTAGCATAAGCAAAAGTGAACCAACAAGTATAGTTACCAAAAAACTTAAAATAAATAATCGTGAAGGTTGAATTTTTAATTGTAGAATATTCTGGTTAAACCGCAATCCTCCAAGAATAAAACCTAAAACGATAAAAAGCTGTGCAAAAACAATATATAGAAATGCTACATCTTTTAATGAAAGAAAATCGCCAATTTGAGCTATTAAACTATAGTTAAATAAAGACAAAATAATTTCCAAAAGAATAGTTGAAAATAAAAACACTTCAACTTTATGGGTTTTAAGGTAATCCTTTTTATTGGAAGAATAGAAAAAGTTAACACTTTGATAAACGAAAAATATAATAATTACACTAAGTGAAACCATGTGAAGAATATTGGTATTTTGTTCAGAAATATTAAAGCCATATTCTAAAATAATTGCTATTAAACCCAAAATGCTTGCTATAATAACTAAAATTTTCGCAATAAATAATATTTTGTTCTTATCTTGATTAGAATCCATTTTTTCTATTTGCTTTCTGAAATTGCACGATTAATAATCATATTTAAAGAGTGAATTAGATTGTCTGTAAACTTTACATCAATTATATAAATATGAAGTTGATATTCTCTTTTTTGCGCAATAAAATCATTTTTAATTAACAAAACTTTATGTTTCATTTTGGAATAAAAATAAGGCGAAGAAAGTGCCGCTTCGTATATAATTTTAATTATTTTTTCTGGTTCGTGATGAAATGGAAGTTCAAAATTTATAGTAACAAGCTGTTCTTTTTGTTGTCGTCTAAAATTTGAAACTGGGCTGCTTAAAAACAAACTATTTGGAATATTTATAATATTTGAGCCTTCAGAATTAAGAATTACGTCTTTCCAATTTATTTTTTCAACTTCGCCTTCATATTCGCTTATTTTTATATAATCGCCAACACTAAAAGGCATTGAAACCGTTAAATAAAATCCACCAATAAAATTTTTTATAAGTGGAATAAAAGAAATTGCAGAAACAATAAAAGCAATTAGAATTAGTATGAAAACAAATTCGTTGCTATTGGGCATAATTAAACTAAATGAAGCATAAAAAACAATAAACCAAATAATTCCTTTTAGGGTGCCAAAAGCAAATTTGAAAAATATAAATCGCTGTTTTAAATTTTTAAGTTTACTTATAAAGTCTATTAATTTTGTTAGACCAATACTTATCAATACTAAAAATAATATTTCCGAAAATGTAAAAAAGTTGATTTCCTTAAAAACATTAAATTTGGGCATTTTTAATTGATTTAATATTTGGTCAGAATCAAAAATATTGTCTGTTTTTTGGGGTTTTGCTACTGATTTTGAAGTCGATTTTTGAACTTTGTTGGCTTCAATACTGTCTTTGTTTACTTCTTTTCCCGGAATGGGCTTTTGTGTTATTGAATCGTTTTCTGAAATGTTTAATAAACTATCATTAATTAATAAACTATTTTGATTAACGATACTTGAATCTTGGGCTATAATTAAACAACCACTTAGTATTAAAATTAAAACAATGTTTTTTTTCATTTTAAATCATATTTCGTTTAATTAATTCTTTTTCAATCAACTTATAGATTGATTTATTCAAAAAATACCTATTTGACATAAACTCTATTTGGTCAATATACAAGATATTTAGAGCTGCAAGATAACCAAGAATTTCGCGACTAACTTCAACATTTAAGTCAAACAATAAAGAATGTTCAATATCAGTAAATGTTTCGTGCACCAAAATTTCAGATAATGTTAACAAATAAATATCTTCAAGTTTATCCAAAAGTGCAAATTGTATTTTTCGCGTAGGCTCAATTATTAATGTGTTATCTTTTACTTCTTTAATTGATTGAAGCCAATAATACATTCCAGAAATGATATTACCTTCGCTAAACTCTTCTAATTTGCCAAAAAATTGATTGCTTGCTTTTTTCTGCTCTTCTTCAACAGTAGCACCTTTAATAAATTTGTTTTTCAACTGGCTAATTTCGTCAGTTTTGAAAAACAAATGATAGCCTGTAACACTATGTCGGTTTAAAATAATATTTCTAATATCATTACGGTGAAGTTCAGAAATATCAATTTTACTGAAAAATATTCTATCAAGTTCAAAACTATTATTTACAAAAGTCCAAGGGTGCTTACCTATTGAACAAATCCACAAAATATTTTTTGAAGTTGAAGAAACAATGTACGAAAATGTTTTAAGCGCTTCAAATCCACTAATTTTCTTAAAGAAAAGGCGACCGATGTTTTCAAGAATTATAACTTTTTTATTGTTTCTATCGTTCATGCTCAAAATTAGCTCTTCAATTTTTAGGTTATTTCTATATCCTAAAATTTCAGCTAAAATAATCACAAATTCTGCGCTAGAGCTGCAAGTCTTCTTAAACTCATATCTAACAAGAGTGTGGTTTATTAAATATTTATTAATAACAGAATTAATAAGTGTGTTTTTTCCACTGCCAGGCTCGCCAATTAAAATAGTAGATGAAAATTTACCTTCGCTAAAATTATTAATTGAAGTTGAAATTTTCTTTTCAAGTTGATTACTTTGTACAAAAAAGTCATCCGATTCAATGGTAGTTCCATCAAAAAGTTTTCTATAAAGAAAAGGAAGTTTTTTGATGCGGTCTTCATTTAGGAAAATAGTTTCACTCATTAAAGCAGAACTAATTGGCTTAAGAAACTTAAGATGAATCATCAATCTATTAATAGTAGGATAAAAATATTTTTTATAATTTCTTTTTGTAATTAATGAATATTTTCTAATAAATTGATTTACCTGATGTAATTTTATTTCAAAAATGCTAAGAAATTCTTTTTTGTGTGATTCTTTGGTAACATAAATATTTGCGCGTAAAAGTGAGTTTTCCGAAATATATTTACTTAATTCGTTAATAGTAAGCTCAACTTTTTCTAATATTTTTGTGTTTATATTTTTCTCAAGCTGGTCAATTTGATTGCTTAATTGCATAATACGAAATTCGAGCTTACTATTAAGCGATAAGTGCAATTCCATGGCCAGATGCGAATTATTCGTATTAGGGCTATTTATTTCGTTTTCGGCAGATTTGAAATGGTAAGTAACTATAGAGTATAAATTTTTCAATTCAATAATTGTTAAATTTAGATGGTTTAACAAAAGTTCGTTAACCTCACCCATTTCTCTTAAAAATTTCTGCTCAAGAATTACTTTTGTAATCTTTCTTAATTGAACAGATTTTAGTTTCACAAATTTTGGAGTTCTATCTACAAATTCAAAATCAGAATCTTCAAGAAGCAAAATTTCTTCTGGAATGTGGGCAGAAACATCTGAAAAATCACTCATTAATTTTTCCAAAAGAAGATTTAATTTTTTGCTTCTCTTTATGTTTTCAAGCTGCTGGGTATATGATTTTATGGTTGAGATAAAAAAAATATTTTTTGATTTAAAAATTAATTCGTGCAAATTTTCATTGCTGTTCTTTGAGTTTAGCAGCATTTTAAATTCTGCAATTTCAACGTTTAGTTCGCTGCAAACGTTTCTAAGGTTTCCATTAATTTCTTTTGAAATATTAATTAATGAGGCGTTTACAATTTTTGTTAAATCAAATTTAAGTTTATATAAGTATGATTCTTTTTCAATAATTCCAATATAGCCATGATAAAAATTAACCCAATGCCTTATTGCGTCTGAAGTGAGATCTTTTTGAGTTTCGCTTTCCTTAAATAAATTTGAATATTTATATTTATTTTGATTAAACTTATATGTGCCAGCAATTTCTAATATTTCTAATAAATTATTAAAAGGAGTTGCTAAAGCGTATGTTAATCGGGAGCTTATTTCGTTAGTTGTATTGTGTATCTCTGTTCTGTATATATTAATTTCACTAATAAATATTGAATGCAATTCATTTAGTTTTCCCGAAAATATTGCTTTGGCGTCTGCTTTTCCTTCGTTTTCGGAAAGAAATTCAATCAGCACATCTAAATATTCAAAGTAATTTGTGAAAAGAGTATGAATTTTCTTTAATGTTGTTAATCTTTCGTTTCCAACAAGATTAACCGTTTCCAAAATTTCGGAAGAAGATTTTCCGACCAAGAAATATTTTGCAAGATTTCTATATTCAACTTTTCGTACTAATTTGAATTTCTTGTTAAATACTTTTCTCACAAAAAGTTGTATTCGGGAAATGCTTTTGTTCAACTTGTCAATTATTTTGTCTGTTTTAGATGAATATATAAAGCAATCTTCCAAATCAACACTAATAACTCGGGTTAAACCATCGGTTAAATCTACAAGCGAATTAAACAAATTTTTAATTAATGGGTCAAGTTTAAGAATATTATCCTCGTTTGTTTTTCGCTCAGCGCATATAATAAGATAATATTCCGACAGCTCCGATTTTAGTCTTGTAATTATTTCTATCATTTTTTTAGAATCGAAGGTTTCCTCATTTAAAGCATTATTCATTACTATTAAATTATCGGTATATTTTTCGCTAACAGTTAAAACCAATTCAATAGATTCCTCAGTTCGGCTGTAGATAAACTTATTATTGAATATTTTTAAAATATCGTTAAGTTTTATTAGAATTAGAAAAAGCGATTTGTTCAAGTCATTATCAGATAATGCGGGCTTTTTGAATTTTGCAGAATAAGGATTTTCTTCTTTAGTAACAGAAACTGTTTTTGATAAATCTGCTTTAATTGGCTCAATTTCTTTGTCCATTTTTTGAGCAACTTTAGATAAAGCAAATTTTAACAAAATTGGCCCAAGAAAAATATTAATTGCTACTATTGAAGTAATTAATGGCTTTAATTGCGTTCCAAAACCAGGTAGTTTTTGTTCAATAATAATTGCAATGCCAAGCATTAAACCACCAATTGAAAGAAATCCCATCCAGCCATAATCTTTAATATTAATATCTTCTTTAGCAATTTGAGCCGCTGTGCGAACTGAAAAATATAAAGCAATACTTCTTACAAGAACTATTACCAAACCGACAAGTATTAAGGACTTAAGCGAAGTAATATCAATAGCAGCTCCAGCTACAGTAAAAAACGTAATAAATATTGGAAGTGAAAGTTTTTGTAATGGATGATGAAATTTTTCGCCAAATTTGGAATAGTTTTGCACCACAAAACCGGCAGCAACAAATACAATTAGGGTTTCAAGATGCATAATTATTGAGAGCTGACTCGCCAAGACAATAAATGCCAAAAGGAAAAGGAAAATCTCATTGCCAATATATTTTAAGTAAACAATTAATAAAGCACCAAAAATTCCACCCATAATTACTGAAAGAAGCAGCTCAAATCCGAGAGCAGTAAATATTCCTAATTCAATTTTTGAACTTGGATTAAGTAATAAAATTGAAATTGTTAAACTTAGTGCGAGAAGTAAAATTACGATAACATCTTTAACAATAGCAGTGCTTAAAATTAAATCAATAAATTTCCCTTTTGCTTTTGCTTCATCAGCAACAACAAGAGTTAATTCAATTGAAGTGCCCATTGCTATAACAGAAATCAATAAGCCAGCAGCTAAAACTGGCTTCCAACCAGCATCAGCCAAAAATGGAATGAATGAAGAAAGAGCAAAAATTGAAAGGGGAACAAGAATAAACATTAACAAAGTCTTAAATCCTAATATTAAAAATATTGACTTAAGCGATTTTTTTATTTGGTCAAGCTTTAATTCTAAACCAGCAGTTAAAGCAATTACACTTAAAGTAACTGTATTTATTAAGCTTAAATCCTTAATTACATCAAGGCTAAATACTTTTAATAAGGGAAGATGAAGAATTTCGGTTGAGTAAGGTCCAAAAACTAGACCAATTAGAAGGTATCCAATAACTCGCGGCAATTTAATGTATGATAAAATTTCGCCAGTTGTAAAGGAAGCTAAAATTAAAAACCCCAACACAGCAAGGGTTTTGGGATTAAATGCAGATATACTTTCGACTTGAATTGATTGGATAAATAATATAATTCCAAATAAAATACTAATTATCAAAAAGCGGCGCACAACAGGTATCATTTTGATTCTCCTGTAATTTCACCAACATCCACAAGTAGATTTTTCGCCATTGAATATCCAGCAATATTAAAAAGTATTATTGATGCTAAAGCAGCACTCACAACCATTGGGGTAAATTCGTTTTTATATACGTTTACGTAGTCAATTATCATTGCGCAAGCTACTATATCAAGCGACATTAATCCTTTGCCAATATTTGGTGATAGTTTGTCTTTTGAATAAGCAGAATGAAAAGCAACAGCACCCGCAGTTGATTTTGTTATAAAACGTAATAAAATAAAAATTAGAACGACCAGAATAAATATTGTTAAACTTGGAGGAACCCAAATAAATCCAGCCATCACCACAATTAAAATACTCATTGGTTGAAACAGCTTTTCTAAAGATTCTTTAATTTTAGTTGCAATTTTTGAAATATTTGAAAGCATCATTCCTAAAATAAAATTCATGTACAAAGGTGAAAAGTTAAGAAAATATGCAATTCCACTTGTAAAAATTACTATTCCTAAAACAGCAACAAATAATTTGTTTTCGTCAGTTTCTCTGCCTATAAAGATAAAAAACAGAAAGCCAATAAGAAATGCTAATGCAATACTTATAACAATCCATTCAATTGCCGAAATTGCAATAGATGAATTTGCACCAATATGAATAATTGAGAAAAGCAGGCCATATAAAAATATATTTAGGTTAGAATTTATAAGTGACGATTTATTTAAAGAAATGCCAATATTTCCTGAAACATTATTTGTTTTTATAAGTGAAGTAATAATAAAATTAGACGAAAGCGCTCCAATTACACTTAAAGCAAATGATGCAGCAATAATATCATTTTGGTTGCTTTCATTACCCCAAAAATAATTTAGCGAAAAAAATGAAATTCCTCCAATAATCAAAAATGAGAAGAAAATTTCGAACAACGCAAGCCGCCAATGTTCAGGTTCGGAAGAGCTAATATTTTTAAAATTGAAATTTAGTCCATAAAAAAATCCAATAAATCCAATTGCTGCTGCAATTCCGGGAACTAACTGGCTAATCATTTCGTTGGATATTAAGTTGGGGTAGCTATAACCTAAAAAATCCTTAAACCATAATGAAAATGCGGGGCTAATTATGATGCCTAAAAAAATATATTCAATTCCAGAAGGCACATAATATCGTGATTGAATTTTGTTGAAAATAAAATGGGTACTTATATAACCCAAGATTAGTACAACAATTAAAACTATTAAAGATTCCATGAAAAATATAACCTAAAAATATTTAGTGGTAAATATACACTAAAAAATGATAAAATTTATGAAAAGGAGGATACATTAGTTCTTTACATATTTGCAAAACTATTGGGTTTTATGTTGTTTCAATTTAGTTTTATCAATTATGGTGAGAAAAAAAATGCTGCGAAAAATAATTTAGCAGCATTTTTAGATACAAGATAATAATTAAACTTTCTCAACAATAAGTGCGGAAGCTTCGCCACCACCAATGCAAAGTGAAGCCAAACCAAATTTAGATTCTTGTTTTTGCATTTGATGAAGCAAGGTTGTTAATATTCTTGCTCCGCTTGCACCAAGTGGATGACCCAATGCAACAGCACCACCATTAACATTTACTTTTGCTGGATTTAATCCTAACTCTTTGTTTACAACAAGCGAAACAACTGAAAATGCTTCGTTAATTTCAAACAAATCAATGTCATCTGTTTTTAATTTTGCTTTAGTTAATACTTTATTTATTGCATCAATAGGGGCAGTGGTAAACCATTTTGGATCTTTGGCAGCAGAAGCCTGAGCAACAATTTTTGCAATTGGTTTTAATCCCAATAAATCAGCTTTTTCTTTTGTCATTAACAAAACAGCCGCTGCCCCATCACTAATAGATGATGAATTTGCAGCTGTTACAGTTCCTTCTTTTTGGAATGCTGGTTTAAGAGTCGGTAATTTTTCAAAATTAACTTTACCTGGATCTTCATCAACTGAAAAAATAGTTGGAGTTCCTTTTCTGTTTGGAATGTCAATCGGAATTATTTCGTTTTCAAATTTGCCACTTTCAATTGCTTTTAATGCACGCTTGTAACTTTGAATTGCATAATTGTTTTGGTCATCTTTTGTAATATTATATTCAGATGCGCAAAGTTCTGCAAAATTCCCCATGTGAACATTGTCATAAGCATCAATTAATCCGTCTTTAAGCATTGCATCTTCAAGATTTTGATTACCTAATTTATAACCATTTCGAACATTATTTAAATAAAAAGGCATTTGTGACATATTTTCCATACCACCAGCAATAACAATTTCGGCATCACCAACCATTATTGCTTGAGCAGCGAGCATAACGGATTTAAGTCCTGAACCACAAACCTTATTTATTGTCATGCATTGAACAGATTTATCTAAGCCAGCATTAATTGCTGCTTGTCGTGCAGGTGCTTGTCCTTCTCCAGCTTGAACAACATTACCCATAATAACTTCATCAACAGAATCTATTTTGAGATTATTCCTTTCCATCAATCCTTTTATCACAACACTGCCAAGTTCAGTTGCAGAAATTAAACTAAGCGAGCCCATAAATGACCCGATGGGAGTTCTTACCGCATCAATAATATATACTTCTTTAATTTCTTTCATTATTTCTCCATTACCTTTTGCTTACTTTTTTAAAAACTTAATTATTTCATCATTTGCTATTTCATACTTTTCAAATTGCAACATGTGACCACATTCTGGAACAAAGACTAATTCACTATGTGTTAATTTTTCATGAGCAAAATTAGCAATATCTTTAGTAAAACCCCCATGTAAATAAACATTTGGAATTAAACCATCATTTTCACCAAAAAGGATAAGAGTTTTTTTCTCAATAGTTTTCAATTTTTCTAAAACTGGTTCGTCAATCATTCCTGTAACATTTCTTGTAACGGCGTAACAATAATCTTCAAAATTAGAAGCTCCTTTAATTTGAATTCTATCGGTTACAAAAAAATCTGCATCAGCTGGAGTTTCATAAAAATTTGCGTCCAAATTAACAGCAATATTTCTAGTAGTAGTTTCTTTTACTAAATCTACTGTAAATGCAGCTTTCATCCAATCACCTTCGCCTTCAGTAAATTTTTCAAATCCAGCTGGGGATATTAAAACTAATTTATCAACTCTTTCTGGAAAATTTAATGCGGCATGAAGTGAAATTTGTCCGCCCATTGAGTGACCAATAAATGTAGCTTTATCTATTTTTAATTCGGTTAAAAATTCTGTTAGTACTTGTGCATTCCAAGACATCGAATATTTGTAAAAACCTTTATCCGATTTACCATAGCCAGGTAAATCAACTGCAATTACTCTATATTCTTTTGATAGAGTTGGAATGTTTTTAATCCAGCTTTTGGCGCTTGTTCCAAGTCCATGAATTAGTAAAAGCACCTTATCAGATTTACCTTCATCAATATAGGCTATATTAATATTTCTAACTTTTTGATATTTAACATCAAAAGTATAATCAATATCTTTAAATTCTTTTGCTGGAAGATTATAAAATGATGAACTCGCGCAACCTGTTAACATAGTAATCAATGCAATTAGTGATATAAAAAATAATTTTTTCATCATAACCTCCTAGAACATAATCCATTTAAATGACATAAATAGTACCCAAGGATCTTCAGGCTTTGAACTCATTCCACCGTTTATAATGGAGGAATCGTAAAAGTCGCCTAACGCTAAATAAGCAGCGTGTATTTCTAAATCCATGTATACTCTTAATTTGTAAAGGAGATTAAAATTAACTTCTGTTCCAATTTGGTTTCCACCGCCACTTGGAGAAACTGGAGAAGCACCAAAACCTAATGCAGATTTAATTTTAAATTTGTTTGGGACAATATCATAAGAAGCAGTGAGTGCTCCAGCCATCATTCCAAATCCATTGTTTTGAATA
>PCUD01000035.1:0-701 GCA_002786785.1 Ignavibacteriales bacterium CG18_big_fil_WC_8_21_14_2_50_31_20
AAAACATGTCTCTCTCTTAAAAAGTTATTTCCGTTATATCGTAGTACAAAATCATAGTCCATTGATAGAAGCTCAGAAAATACTTCTAGTGAAGGAAAGCCTCGGTCTGCTACTATTATATCTTTTCTTGATTTTCCTTCTTCCTTCATACGCTTTAATCGCTTTATTGCACTTGTGCATTCTGAAGAGTTATATATATTCATTTCAGCATCTATTACTAATTCATTAAGTAAATCATAAACAACAATAGATTTGGAGGCATTGATACTTTCTTTGTTTGTAAATATTCTGCCAAATTTATTTTGGATTTCTGTTCCATGTTGCAACTCTATTTCTGAGCCATCTATGCCCAATAATCGATATCCTTTGTAGGTTTTGTAATCTTCACTATTGTAATATTCTTCCAATAGTGAGTTGTTTAATTCAATATAACCGCTATGTTTAATTTTCATCCTTGCTTTGGAATAGGCTTGTTTACTATACGCTGTTGCTCTTATCTTTGATGAACGTAGATATTTATGAAGTTCCACACCAAGGATTTTGCTGGCGTTACTTATCTGAAATAAGATAATATCTACAAATCCCATTTTTCGATTGCGAGTGAAGTCTTTCTCTGATGTTTTGTGCATGGTCTTGAAGGTTGTACTAAATATCTTTTCTCGTATTTGTCTTAATATTTTTTCGCTTTTTTCATTGTCTCT
>PCUD01000035.1:726-1649 GCA_002786785.1 Ignavibacteriales bacterium CG18_big_fil_WC_8_21_14_2_50_31_20
GCATTACTATAGCCACTCAGGGTGTCCCAGTGTCGAAAACAGGAGCAATATCCTCAGAAATTGCTATTTTTACACATTTATCAATTATCTTTTTGTGTAGCTTAATATTTGTGGGATATGTAATATTCTTTTCTTGAGCCGTTGTATCTATAACTACTTCTTTTTCAAGTGAGTTCTTTCCATGCAAGTCTATACTCATCTTAAATATTTTCTCTAATCCATCTTTTCCTATCCGCTTTCTAAAATGGACTAAATCTGTGGGTTTGATGGGAAACTTCCACTGAAAAGTATTAAAACCAGAAAAATACTGCCAATACGGATTATGAACCCAAGCCGAAACTACTGTTTCATCTCCAAGATTAAAAAGCTGTTTTAATAGTAATAATGAAACCATCAATCTTACTGGTTTTGATGGTCGACCAAAAGTTGAATAAAGTGGTGCAAATGCTTCCTCTAATTCTTTCCATGGTAATTTGTTTGATAATTTATATAGCGTATCCTCTGGATTAAGCAATTCTTCTAAACTTTGAAAAAGTGTGGTTTGTGTGTTAGTTGAGCTTATACCTTTCATAAAACATCCTTTATTTGCAAGATTTATATCCTAATTTATTTAAATCTTGCAATTATGTCAATGCTTCAATTAGTGTATTTATTCGTTTTTAATCGCTTATCGAACTTTTTATAACTTTTTCAGTAGCGACTACTTATCCTTGATGAACTTGGATTTAAGAAATTACCCTCAGAATTTATTGATGGGTTTTTGAAGTAATTAGAAAACGTTATGAAAAGGGTTCTATTATTATTACCACTAACAGAAACTTTAAAGATTGGGGTAATATATTTGGTGATATAGTTATGGCATCTGCTATTATTGATAGAATTGTGCATCATGCTTTTATTATCAAAATTATTGGTGAGAGTTT
>PCUD01000035.1:1683-7827 GCA_002786785.1 Ignavibacteriales bacterium CG18_big_fil_WC_8_21_14_2_50_31_20
GGACTAAATTAATTGTAGTTAGTTAAAAAGTAAAAATGTTATTTGTTTTCAAAGTTTTTTAATATAAAAAAGTATGTTATTGTAATTAAAAAATATTTCCAAAATTTAATTGAGAATTGGTATTATTTATTGTAGAAATATGTCAAGTAAAAGACAAAATAAACGCTTTTAATACCTTAATTTAGTATAAATAATTTATATAATTATTGATTTTTTTAATAACAAAAAGGAAAATGAAAATGAAGACAAGCGTCTCAATTAAATCAGCATTAGTTGCCGGAGTGGCAGCAACAGTAGTAATGACAGCATTCACATTTATGGCTCCATTAATGGGCTTTGAAATGAACATACCAAAAATGCTTGCAGGAACAATGGGAGCTCCAATAATAGTTGGATGGATGGCTCACTTTATGGTTGGATTAATTATGGCTGTTCTTTACGCGACAATATTTTTATCAGCAATTAAAAAAGATGCAAACTTCAAAAATGGAGCTTTGTTTGGATTACTCCCTTGGTTACTTGCTCAATTAATGGTAATGCCTATGATGAGTATTATGGGCGGTGGTTCTTATACTTCGGGGTTATTTTCTGGTTCGCTAATGGTTGCAATGGCAAGCATGGTTGGTCACTTAATATATGGAGCAGTTTTAGGTCTACTTTATAAGCCACAATCTAATTAAAAAATAATTTTTAAAGGTGTCATATTTTTCACTAAATATTAAAATGTGAAATTTAAGTATGACACCATCAATATATTTATCAAAAATATCTTCATTTGTAAATATTATTGTTCCAAAAAGTTTTTGTTTTATAATTTGATTTGGTTTTTATAATTGACTGAGGAAGATAATGGGATTATTAAAAAAATATTTTAACTGGCTTCAAAAAGATACTCCAACCGGAGAAGTGGAAAAATATCCTGAAATTGACAGTAATGGAGAGACTTCTGTGAAGGGTGTTTTTATTGTTGGCGATTTAACCGGAATTCCATTACTTAAACTTGCTGCCGAAAGTGGCAAAAAAATTATTGACCAATTTGAAAATAATCAAGAATTTCGAAAACAACGTGCTAATAAAAAAGAAAATGATATTTATGATATAATAATTGTTGGTGCCGGTCCTGCCGGAATTGCTGCTGGAATTGAATCTTCCAAAAGAAATTACAGTTATAAAATTTTAGAATCTGTTAAAAAATTTAACACAATTATTAACTTTCCTAAAGCAAAGCCAATTATTGCAGCTCCAGATGATTATACGCAACAATCTGATTTGAAAATTAATAATGGAATTAAAGAATCATTAATTGATGAGTTAAATGAGCAAATAAAAAACATTCAGCTTCCTATTAGCGAAGGTGTAATGGTTGAAAAAATAGAAAAGGTAAATTCACATTTTAAAATTATTACAAATGAAAATGAATATAAAACTTTACGAGTAATTTTGGCAATCGGAAAATCTGGGAATTCGAGAATGTTAAATGTTCCTGGCGAAGATTTGCCAAAAGTTTATAATAGATTAATAGACCCAAAAGACGCAAAAGATGAGGATGTTTTAGTTGTTGGTGGTGGTGATTCGGCTCTGGAAACGGCAATTGCAGTTTCTGAGTATGCAAAATCAGTTTCTCTTTCTTACCGAAAATCATCATTTGCAAGACCAAAAGTACAAAACTTTTCCAAATTGAATAAAGTGGTTGGGCTTGGCAAAATAAAGCTTTACATGGAATCTGAAGTAAAAGAAGTTAAAGAGAATTCCGTTAAATTAAATGTTAAAAATGGTGGACTTATTGAAATAAATAACTCAATGGTTTTTGCCTTAATTGGAAAAGAACTTCCAACAGCTTTTTTTAAGCGTAGCAATATTAAAATGGAAGGCGAGCTATCGTTTATTACAAAATTACAATTTGTTTTACTCATACTTTTTGCCGGAGTTTTATATTTTGGTAAAAGTAGTGCTGATTTTTATAAACACTTTTTCGGAAAATTAGATTCTTGGGGAGATATTTTCGGAAATATTTTTTCAACTAATTCCATTTCTAAATTTTTTACACTTCCAGTGGCAATTTTTTCATCTCTTTTTTCAGACGAAATAAAAATATGGAATGTTACAAAATATATAAATGCTGGTGTGGCATATTTTGCATTTATTGGCTTTGTTTTGTTAGGTCTTTATATTTTATATAAATTTTTAAAAGAATATGTACCCCAAATTAAACCAAATTGGCAAACGTTTAAGTATTTTTACTTTTTATTTGTAGGTGTTTTCTTTGCAATAGTTTTTTTTGGTGGAAGATATTTTGGACTTCAATTCTTTGGCAAATCACAAGGGTTTTGGTACACGGGGCTTTACTCGTTAACAATTCTTCTTTTTGGCTTGCATCGAATGAAAATCAATCCTACCCGATATATTAAATTGCAAACTTGGACTCTAATACTTATTCAATCATTCCCTCTTTTTCTTTTACCTGAATTTATTTTCCCATATCTTGGAAGCATTGGCGTTTTGGGTGCAAAAGATGGATTTATTTTAACACAAGTTTTTCCAAATGCAAGTTACTGGCGTTCTTATGGCTTTATATTAGCTTGGCCATTAAATTTTTCTAATTTATATAATTCTAATATTACAACTTTTTGGCTAATTTTTAGTCTGGTACAAACATTTATTGTTATTCCATATATTGTTTATCGATGGGGCAAAGGAGCTTATTGTGGCTGGATTTGTTCATGCGGAGCACTTGCAGAAACTTTGGGTGATGACTACCGCACTCTTGCACCACATGGAGCAAAAGCAAAAAAATGGGAGAATTTTGGTCAATGGGCTTTGGTTGTAGCTTTCATTATAACTGCCTTAAAATTAGTATCAGTTCTTTACAATATTAATCTTCCAATAATTAATGAGAAAATTTCTTATACAGCCGATTTTTTTCATAAGTTTTATTACATAGGAATTGATGTAATATTTGCAGGAGTTTTAGGTGTTGGAGTTTATTTCTTTATGAGTGGTAGAGTTTGGTGTCGTTTTGGCTGTCCGCTTGCTGCTTGGATGCATATAGTTAGCCGATTTTCGCGATACAGAATTTTTTCAGAAAAAAAGAAATGTATTTCTTGTAATATATGCACAAAAGTTTGTCACATGGGTATTGATGTTATGAATTATGCTAACAAAGGAATTCCTATGAACGATGTTGAATGTGTAAGATGCTCGGCTTGCGTGGTTAACTGTCCAACTCAAGTTCTTTCTTTTGGAAGTTTACCTAAATCCGATTCAAATAATGAATTATATAAAAATATAAAACTACCACTTATTGAACATACTGATTGGCGGAGTGGCTTATAAATTGTTAAAGAGGTAAATATAAAATATTCGATAATAATACCGACTTATAACGAAGAATATTTCATAAAAAAGAATTTTGTAGCACTAAAAAATTTTAAAGCTGATATAGAACTTATTGTTGCCGATGGTGGAAGTAGCGATAATACTTATGAAATTTGTAAATATGAAAAAGTTATTTTCCAAACTTCTACAAAAGGAAGAGGATATCAATTAAATAATGGTGCAAAATTTGCTAATGGTGAAATATTAGTGTTTCTTCATGCAGATACTTTTTTGCCAGATAATGCGTTTGAAATTTTAAGTGAATTTTTTAACAATAATGAAAACAATATTTGCCGATTTCTGCTGGGCTTTGATATTGACCACTATCTGTTAAATTTTTATTTGTCGTTTTCAAAGTACGATTCCATTTTTACTAATTTTGGAGATTCGGCAATTGTTGTGCGTAAATCATTTTTTAATTCTATTGTGGGATTTAAAAATGCAGAAATCTTTGAAGATGTCGATTTTTTTAGACGAGCAAAAAAGATTCAAAAAATCACTATTTTGCCAGCAAAAGTTATTTCTTCAGCAAGAAGGTTTATTCAACAAGGAATTATAAAACAGCAATTTATTAACATATATTTATTTATGAAATATTTTGTAAAAGTAAAACCGAAAATTCTTTCTAAGATTTATAACAATAGTTCGTTTCACAAAAGAGAGGCTGCAATTATTGTTTTTTTACGCTATCCAACTCTTGGGAATGTGAAAAGGCGCCTTGCAATTACTACAGGCAAAGAGTTTGCTCTCAATTTTTATAAACTATGTGCTACAAAAATGATTTCCGAAATAAAAAAAGTTGGCAAAACAAATAAATATATTTTCTATTCTGAAAAAAGCGAATATGAAAGTGTAAAAAAATGGCTTGGCAAAACTTTATTCTACTCTTTTCAAGATGGAAATACGCTTGGCAAAAGAATGCAAAATGCGTTTCAAAAAATATTTAGCTTGGGTGAAAAAAAAGTAATTATTATTGGTACCGATATTCCAGACTTAAATAAGAAAATTATTAATGAAGCAATTACCTGTTTAGAAAAAAATGATATTGTAATTGGTCCATCAAAAGATGGCGGTTATTATCTGCTTGGTATGAAAAAAATGTATAACCAATTGTTTGAAGATATTAAGTTTAGCACTTCAAATGTGTATTCCCAAACAATTTCCGAAATTGAAAAATTAGGGCTTCAATATTCATCACTTCAACAACTTCAAGATATTGATACCGAAGAGGATATTACCAGTTGGTTAAACGATAAATCTTATAATAAAATTAAGAAAAATATTGAACCAGTTTATAATCAAATAAACGAAAGGGCTAAGCTGCAATGCGACAACTGTTAATAATTATTGCCATTTCACTATCTTTAATAGGGAACATTATTTTTGCCCAAAGTCACCAGCTATTTTCTGATATTCTCAGTCGAAATGTTAAGAGTGGTTTGGTAAATTATGAAGAACTTAAAAACGACGAACGATTTGAAAAATATTTAACTCAACTTTCAAATACAAACCCAGAAAAATTATCTCAAAAAGAAAAACTTGCATTTTGGATTAATGCTTATAATGCTTTTACAATAAAAATTATTGTTGAAAATTATCCAGTTGAAAGCATAACCAATCTTAACACTGGGGGAAAAATAATAGGATTTCTAATTGACAAAACAGTTTGGGATAAAAAATTTATTTCAATTAATGGTAAAAAATATTCGCTTGGTGATATTGAACATAAAATTTTAAGGAAAATGAATGAACCAAGAATCCATTTTGCAATAGTCTGTGCATCTATTAGTTGTCCCAAGTTGCGTAATGAGGCATTTGAAGCTGATAAAATTGAAGTACAATTAAAATCGCAAACGGTTAAATTTATTAATGATAAAGAAAGAAATTATTTTGATATTAAAAACAAAGAAGCTTTTTTATCAAAAATATTTAGTTGGTTCAGCGCGGACTTTGGCGAATCTGATGAAAACATTCTGAAGTTTATCGCTCTATATCTGCCAGAAAATATTTCTTCTGATATTAATAACAATTTGGATAAATGGGTTGTTTCATATAAAGATTACAATTGGAATCTGAATAAACAAAAATAATATTTGCTTTATTTACTTAGCTTGAAGCCATGGGGATTTTCTTCCTTCTTCCCCCAACCTGAAGGCAATGCTGTTAAATTAAGCTTTTGTCATTCAATGATGTACTTACGCGGAATCTTTATAGTGGAAAAGATTCCCAATAAAAACATTCGGGAATTACGCTTTACAAAAATATATTCTTAAGTTGACAGCATTGCTTAAGAGGGAGTTGGGGGTGTGTTGGTAACGCTCAAAATTTACGATATTCTCGGACGTCAAGTTTCTACTCTTGTAAACCAAAAACAATCAGCCGGCAATTACGATGTTACTTTTAATGCTAAAGACTTAGCCACTGGAATATTTTTTTTTGGATAATAAGATTTTATTTATTAATTTTAATAAAATTATTAAGGCAAAAGTGCATTTGGATAATAATAACATAAAGAAAAACAAACCCAATTATTTAACTGAAAACACAAAACACATTTTTGAAAAAGATTTTGGTATTAGAACTATTCAAGAATTACTTGGACATAGTTCTGTAAAAACCACAATGATTTATACTCACGTTGCAAACATGGGAGCTGGAATTAAAAGTCCGTTAGATGAATAAAGAGATGGAATGTTATACTGCATAAAGTTGCATGATAACATTCCTTGTTGAAATTTTGAAATGCTTATAATTTGTTGTTTTTTAACA
>PCUD01000040.1 GCA_002786785.1 Ignavibacteriales bacterium CG18_big_fil_WC_8_21_14_2_50_31_20
TACTAACAAAATTTTTTATAAAAAATTTAAAATTTGAAAAAGCTAAACTGTGGGCTGATCAAATTCTCAACGATAAAGCAAAAGTAAACTCAACGGCTGTTTTAGAAATGAAAGATGAAATAGCCAAGTTGGTAAAAGATATTAACTCCACAAAAAGTGGGGTTATTAATCAATCAATCACTAATAAATAAAGGAGGTAATTATGTCTTTACGAAAAAAAGGCGTTATTACTAAGATCTGTTCGATTTCTCTGTTTATTTTTCTGATGCTCTTTAATGTTAAAGTAGCTTTTTCAGATAAAAGTATCGGAGATATAAATATTTTAGGAATGAAAATATCTATTTTTGTCCCTAGCGCGTATGCTTCGCAGAATTGCTACTGGACGTGTCATAATATTGGACCGTGCGACGCTTACACAGACCTTTGCCGTATTTATACATTGGATTCTTCTTGTGGGGAACGTGATTGGATTAAAGTCTCAGGTTGGGATGGGGATTATTGCCAGTTTTGGTGAAATTGGAATTGTTGTTAGTCAATAGTTAGTTTGCTCTAAAAAGATGTTTTTATTGTAAAATATTTTGAATTCTGTTCAAAATCAAAGATCCAAAATTGTTTATCTAACTTTTTAGAGCAAACTTAATGTTTAGTAGTAATTTTAACTTGTGGTTTGAACAACCAAATATCTAGTAAGTTTATAAAAGATTGAACTTAAATTAATTAAGGTAAAATGATGAAAAAATATTTTATTCTATTACTACTTTTACTGGTATCATGTGATAAAAAATCGAGAAATTCCGAGGAAATTAATTATAAAAACGAAAAAGACATGGTAAATTATTATAGTTCTATTAAGGAATTTTCTGTACTCAAAGTCCTCGATTTTGTCACAAGTAAAGGCGAACAAATATTTTTATCTCCAGCAACAATAATTAAAAGTTATAAGAATAGAGTTTATTTTTATGACAAATTTAAGATATATGTTACGGATTCAGAACTCAATGTCCAACAAATTATATCTTTGAAAGAAAAAGATTACATGTTTAAAGGAAAAATAAGTGATATTGAAATTATTGAGAATTCAATCTTTATTCTTGATAGATCAAATAAAATTAAAAAAATTGCCATGGAAAGTCCTGAGAAGATTGATGAGATTGAATTGGATAACAAAGGGACATATAGAGGGGACTATTATGGCATGACTTATATTGGGGATAATTGTTTACTTCTAACAGCCGGGTTATTGCCTCTTAGTTTTAACACCAACAATAGTGGCATTGAAGTTGGGAAAGTATTTGAATTAAATGGTAGGTATAAATTTTCAATAACAATTCCAATAGAAAAAGCTGATGTAGAAAGCTGGAAAGAAGGCGGAGATATCACTTTCAGTGCAAATTTTAAAAAATTACTATATTTTTCATTTTCAACATCGCGAAACATTTATGTCTTTAATTCTAGCGGTGAATTATTAAAAGTTTTCCAATTAGCCGTTGATAAAAAGTATTGGTTTGAACCAAAAATAAGTTTGAAGAGTGTCAATATCGCCGGCAGGGAACAAAGTGTAACAAGTGTGAAGTTTGTTATACAGTACGCCAATAACCTACAAATAGCAGATGGCTATACCTATCAAATAATGTATAAAGGGACTGATAAAAGCCCAAGTTTAATAAAGTACAACTTAAAATTTGAAATAGTTGAAAGCTTAGATTTGAAAAATATCGCACCTGGAATGGGTTATAAAATCTACCTTATAAATGATCGAATACTTTTAGTCCATAATTCAATTTTTTATATAGTTGGGAAATAAGTTAACCCATTTGGCTATTTGGGCATAATATTTATTTATAATGCTTGGTTAACTAAGTGTATGATCATTACGACTGGTTGTTAAATTCAAAGTAAATTTAATCTTTATTGGTTATTATGAAAAAAACATATATCCTAATAATATTTATCACAGTAATATTTAACATATTATTTATTTATAAATACATACAAAAGTATAATGAGTGGCAAAAATTAAAAAATAAGACTTCGGGAGTTTCTTATAACATTTTCGAACTTCAAAAAATAGATTCACTTTTAATTGAAAATATCAAAAGCGGTGAAAATGTTCAGGTAGACTTTAAGCGTCCAACCTTCCTTTTAATGTTTTCGACAATGAACTGTAAAAGCTGTGTGCTTAATGCAATCGCTTATCTAATGGAGAAAAACAATCACCTAAAAGAAAAAATGGATTGTTTTATCATATCAACCGATACTGAGAGTAAAAAATATTTTGAAGATCTTTTTATCAATCACAAAAATATAAATATATACAAACTTAAGAGTATAAAATTAAATGATAAAACTTTTCGACCGAATTTACCTTGCTTTTTGTTGATAAATGATGAAAAAATTATTGTTAATTATAAAAAAATTGATCCATTCGGTGAGACTAATGATGAAATAATTGACATTATCTCCTCTATGCTCGCAAAAAGTTAGAATATTTTTTATGCAAAATAGAAGACTGAATTAGCAAAGCTGTTAAAGATATTAATCCCGCTAAAAGCGGGATTATAAATAAATCAATCACTAACAAAAAAAGGAGGTAATTATGTCTTTACCTAAAAAAGGCGTTATTACTAAGATCAGTTCGATTTCTCTGTTTATTTTTCTGATGCTCTTTAATGTTAAGGTAGCATTTTCAGATAAAGGCAGCGGAGATATAGATATACTGGGAATGGAAATATCTGTTTCTGTTCCTAGTGCGTATGCTTCAACTCCTGGAGATGCTCGCTACTGTATTAATTATCCTGATTATTATTGCAGACTAATGGGTGAGGTTTTCTTAGATCTGAAACCTCGTTATTGATCTGCAAAAACCTGTATTGAACAATTCAGTGGATACCAGGAAGGTATCCATTGAATTATTATCAATTATATGTTAAGGCGAGATAAAGGAACTAATTATTTCCTCTTTTGATGAGAATAAAAATTACCTGAAATCAATTGGATGTAAAAAAATGTATATTTATAAATGATGACTTGATGATACGATTTGGCATAAGCTACCTTAACTTATTATATTAATTCCAAATTTGACATTAGAACTTTATTGTAATAATACTTTGTATTTTTATACTTATGAAAATCTATCTTATTTTTATCCCAATTGGGGAAATAGTGTGTTGCTCAAGAAATTATTAGAATTTGATCTGTTTTCCCATATGGAGTTATAAAATGATGCCCAATAATAACACATTAGTTAAAAAAATTATTATTATTTTTTCAATTCTTTCTTTAAGTATGCTTTTTATTATTATAGTTTTTTTCAATAATAATAAATCAAATTATTTCAAGGGGCGATTATTAATAGGAAAAAGTTTCCATCAGCAGAATGTATTAGGAAGACCATCCGGTATTTTATATTCTGCTGGTAAACTTATAATATTTGATAGGTCACCCATAAGTGATGGCAAACAAGTAAGCATATACAATTCTGAAACACATAAACTGTTATATTCATTTGGTCGAAAGGGTTCAGGTCCTGGTGAATATCAAGGTCTTTGGTCAATAGATAGAAAAGTTGCTAACGAAAACAAAATAACATTACTTGACCTTATTTTACATCGTTATACTATATTTGATATAACAGATTCAACTAAGATTGAAATTGATACAATGATTACCTTAAAAGAAGGGGAGGCATATTGTCCTGTTTTTGTTAATGATTCAACCATAATAAGCATTGGGGGATTACTAAAACAGGGTAGATTTGCTGAGTACGGATTAGATGGAAATATAAGAAAATACTTAGGAGAATTATTACCTGGCAAGAAATCTGAAACCCCAATTCCAATCCACCAACAAGCCTCTATTGGCAGATTAAAAGTAACACCTGATGGTAGTAAATACGTTATCTGCGCTTATGAATCAGATTATATTGATATTTATAATAATGATGGGACATTAAAAAAACGCATTGAAGGACCACTAGGACTACCTCCACAGTATAAGGTAAGATGGATAGCTGGAGAACCAAACTGTGCATTTGATCAAGAAAAAGGGGTTTCTTGTTATTTAGATATTGCATTATCTAATGATAAAATTTATGCTTTATATAGCGGTGAACCAAGTAAAAATCCTGAAGTAGCAGGTCGTTATTTACATGTATATAATATGGAAGGTCGGTTTATTGAAACTTTAATCGTAGATAACAAATTAAGAAAAATTAGTTATGATCCATTCAAACGACAGCTTTTTGGGATTCAAGTCTCACCACTACCCGAATTATATATGTATCAGTTATAATTATGATTCCCCAAAACCGATAATTAGGAATATGAAATGGAAAAGTTGATTCAAATGGTAAAAGACAATTATTTCCTAATCATTTTAGTAATTGGTATAATTTTAATTACGGCAATTAATCTAAATCTCCGTATTAGACTGAAAGAATGTTCTGATAATAAATTAGTTTCAAATATTGAAAAAATAAATTTGAGTGTTGATTCCTTAGAAGGTTTGACTCTAAAAAATTTTTTTATAGTAGATATTAATGATGCGAATCAAAAAAAGTATAATAAGTTTTATAGTGACATATTAATTTTTACTAAGCCGGAAAATTCTTGCGGAAAATGTCTTTTGTCCATTCTTTCTGTTTGGTTTAAAAATCAGACTGCAAACAAGTCTATAGCCAACCTGAAACCTATTGTTTTTTTGAATAAAGAAGATGAGAGTTTTATTCGTGTGTTAAAATCTGCAGGATATTATAAAAATTTGCTAATTAAAATCAACGTCAATTTTATAAACTATTCTACACCAAGAGCTTCTGAGGGGGTATGTTTATTCCTTAACAATAAGGGAAAAATTATATTCGCCGAAGAACTCCAAATAGAAAATACTGAGAGAATAACAAGAACTTTTAAGAAGGTCATTAATTATCTTAGCGATATTTCTTTAAATGAGTAATGACATATTTCTATCCTGCTCATTTCTAAAACAATCTAGTAACTGAATTATAACAGACTTATTTCCTAACTTTGTCTGTAACGAATATATTTCCTTGAAAAGTGTTACAAAAAATCTTATTTTACAAGTGATTAAATCATCATTAGTTGTTGCGGAGATTATTAATTAGTGTCAATAAGTTCAACCAGTATCCGCCGTCCAATAACAGTAACAGTTATATTCATTGCCATTACATTGTTGGGCATTTTTTCTTTTTTTAATATTGGGATTGACCTTCTTCCTAATATTAACATTCCTCATTTAGTAGTTCAAACAACTTATCCCAACGCTTCCCCCGAAGAAGTGGAAAAACAAATCACGGAACCACTCGAATCCGCAGTTGCAACGGTAACCGGAGTTAAAAAAGTTACCTCTGTTTCTAAAGAAGGTGTATCGGTTATCTCTGTTGACTTTGTTTGGGGTACCGATATGAAGTTTGCCCTTCTCTCTTTAAGAGAAAAACTTGATAACATGAGTTTTGCTTTACCACGTGAGACAGGCAGACCAACAATTATTCGCTCTGACCCCTCTTCCTCTCCAATAATGACATTAGTTTTAGCCCCCTCCCGTCCCCCGAAGGGGGAGGCTAAATACGGTATTCAATATGTTGATCACGATTCTCCGAAAGAAGATATTCAACGTTTAATTGATCTTAAGGAAGCAGGTAGAATTGTATTCAAACGACGGCTTGAACAAATTGACGGAGTTGCGCAGGCAATTATAACCGGTGGCTTGGAAAGAGAAATTCTCATCCAAATTGAACCGGTAAAACTAGATGCACTTAACCTTACATTCGATGATGTCTCTTCAGCACTTAACTCTTCAAACTTAAATATGCCCGCCGGTTCAATAATGAAAGGATTATTCCGCTATTCTTTAAGAACGCTCGGTGAGTTTAGAAATGTAAGAGATATTGAGAAAACGGTTGTTAAAAAAAATAGTAACGGCAGTTCTATCCTTATTGAAGACATTGCAACGGTAACTGAAAACTTTAGAGAGAGGGAAGGATTAACGCGTTTCAACGGAAACGAAGCAATAGGAATTCTCATTTATAAACAACCGGAAGCAAATACGGTTTCAATTGCTCAATCGGTAAGGGAGACTATCTTTTCACTCAAAAAAAACTATCCCGAATATGATCTTCTTGTTGTTTCGGATCAATCCGGATTTATTGAGAATGCAATTTCAAATGTAAAGCAGGAAATTTATTACGGCGGTATC
>PCUD01000122.1:0-10373 GCA_002786785.1 Ignavibacteriales bacterium CG18_big_fil_WC_8_21_14_2_50_31_20
CGAGCACTGCTGTAAATATTGCATTGGGGCTTATTGGAATTATGGCACTTTGGCTCGGTGTTATGAAAGTAGCTGAAGAAGCTGGATTAATTAAAATAATTGCAAATTCGGTTAAACCACTAACTAAATTTTTGTTCCCCGATGTACCTTCCGATCATCCAGCTATGGGCTCAATAATTATGAATATGGCTGCAAATATGCTAGGTCTTGGAAATGCAGCTACTCCGTTTGGCTTAAAAGCAATGGAAGAATTACAAACTCTTAATAAGGAAAAAGACACTGCAACCAACGCAATGGTTACTTTTTTAGCTGTAAATACTGCAGGGCTTACTCTAATACCAGTTACTGCAATAGCTATTAGAGCAGCTTCTGGAAGCAGCAATCCTGCAGTAATTATTGGAACCTCAATTTTTGGTGCAATGTGTGCAACCACTGTTGGAATAACAGCAACAAAGATTATGGAAAAATTTCCAATAAAAAAAGGTGAGTACGGAAACTGGTTAAAATCATATAAAAAGGGGTTGTTAATTTTTGTTTCAATTATTGCTTTAATTGCAATTATGTCAGTTACTGGAATTCTTTCAATAATATTTTCAAACTTGTCATTTCTAAATCCCGATTTATTTAAAGCAATAATAAATATAATTTCAATAATTGCAATTCCTGGCTTAATATTTATGTTCATTGGATATGGTGCAATTAAAAAAGTAAAAGTTTATGAAGTTTTTGTTGTTGGTGCAAAAGAAGGATTTGATGTTGCAGTTAGAATTATTCCTTATCTTGTTGCTATGCTTGTTGCCATAGGAATTTTTAGAGCTGGGGGAGGAATGCATATTTTAATTGCTGCTCTTGAACCATTTACAAATTTAATTGGAATGCCTGCAGAAGCTTTACCAATGGCTATTATGCGTCCACTTTCTGGTAGTGGTTCACTTGGCATTATGGCTGAAATTATTGCAACTCATGGTCCCGATTCCTTTATTGGAATATTAGTTTCTACTTTTTTTGGCAGTACAGAAACCACATTTTATGTTTTAGCTGTCTATTTTGGCTCAGTTAATATTAGAAATACACGCCACGCATTACCAGCAGGATTATTAGCTGATGTTGCAGGAATTTTAGGTGCTGTATTTATTGTAAAATTACTGTTTGGATAAAAACAAAACCGTAAAAAATAATATTTGTTTCTGAAAGTAGTTGTGATTTATGGATTATCAATATTTAGGACGTGAAAGTTAAATCATCACGTCCTAAATAATAATTACAATCTAAACTTCAAGCAATTGATGCTCAATTTTGTTAGTTTTTATTTCGTTCATTATCCATTTAATAATATCAATTCCGTATTTATTGGCAAAATAGATGAAATTGATTTCTCTTTCTTGTAAAGTATTATTTGGAAATAAAACATTTCTAACTTTTTGCAATTGACTTATTACAATTTGATGTTTCCTTTCTTCAGCACTTTTTGATTTTTCTTTTAAAGTTTCTAAAGTTTGCTCAATTCTTAAAATTGATTTTTCAATTGGTTGCAATAGAGATTCGTCAACCGTTAATAAATGCTTTTTAAGTGTCAATAAAACGTTGTTTATTTCTGCTTCAGAATTGGTGAAAATTTCGTCAAAATCAAATTCGGAGATTTGCTTTATAACTTTTTCAATTAAAGTATTTTCATCGTAAGTAAAATCGGATAAAGATAATTTAAACTTATTAATTATTGCCAATTGACGCGATTCAACAATAGTTGCCGAAGCTCGTGGAAAAAGAATGGGTGTTACTACGTTAAAAAAATCATAATTTGGAATCACTTGTGCGAAATAACTAATTTCACTTGGTCCACCAACATAAACTACAGTTGGCAAAAGAAAATCTTGACAAACTGGACGGAGCATAACATTAGGGCTAAAAGTGGAAGGGTCAAAATATAATAAATTCATTAATTCATCTTTATCCATCCGTTTTCGTTTTCCTTTTAACCTAAATCCATCTTCAACTGGTTCAATTAAATGGCGTCCAGTTTCATCGGTATAAAATAAATTAATGGGTTTTACTTTTATTTGGGCATGATAAACCTCTTCTAATTCTGCACTTTTTAAGATATTTGTTGTGGTATGCAAATCAAAATTATTAATCTCTTTTTCAAATACTGGAAGCAACAAATTTTTAACTGAGCTGTCTTGTGGGTCAAAAATAATTAATCCATTTTCGTCAAATAAGTGAAACAATAATTTTTTGAATGCCTCTTTAAATGTTGTCCCTTCTTTATAACAATCTTTTAATAATGACAAAATGTCATTTTTAAATTCGTTATCGCGTAAGGCTTCGTCTAAATCGGCTAAAGTGTTATTTATATTTGAATTGAAAACAACATTACCAACCGCACCTCTATTTAATTCTTCATCAAGACCGTCAAAATAATTGAGTGTAATAAAACTATTGTTTTTATCTAAAATATTTGCTGATGATACTTCGTCAAAATCATGGTCGTCTGCTTCCATCCAAAAAATGGGTACAAAATTATAATCGCTATATTTTTCGTTAAATAAGTTAGCCAATTTAATAGTGGAAATGGTTTTGAATATTGTATACATTGGTCCACCAAAAAGTGAAACTTGCTGCCCAGTTACAACAGCAAAAGTATTAGGCGAAGCAAGTGAAACAATATTTGATTCAGTTTGTTTTGAAATATTAAAATTAGAATATTGATTTCTAATTATTTTTGAAATCTCTTTTCTATGCGGACGGTCATAATTTCCCAATTCTGAAAATGTCTTAAAAAAATCTTCGCTTTCTCTAAAATTTTTGGGGTAAAATTTTTCAACATTTTCGTACTCATTTATATAATCTAGAAATAGATTCTGAAATCCAGGTAATTCTGAATAATTTAAAAACATTTTAAATCCTTAATAATTTAATAAACAAAAATAGTAATTTATAAACGATCAAGCAGTAAAATTTATAGCCAAAAACAGCTTATTTTTAAAACGAAATTTATTTTATTGATTCAGTAATACTATTAACTTAAATTTCGACTTGTTATGAAATAAGATTTTAAAATTTATTTAATTAATTCATAATTTAACAAAATCATTTTCAAACTGAAATATGAGAGAAATATTATTTACAAAAATAACTGGTGCTGGAAACGATTTTGTTTTAATTGACAAAAATTTAAATTTTGAGTTAAGTTTAACTCCCGAATTGATAAAGTCGATTTGTGACAGAAGATACGGTGTTGGTGCTGATGGTGTACTTACAATCTCTGATTGTAAAAATTATGATTTTGAAATGGATTATTTCAATTCTGATGGAAGTAATGGAATGCTTTGTGGAAATGGTGCGCGTTCAATAATTAAATATGCAGATTTTAGCGGCAGATTAAAAAGCTCAAAAACAAAATTTATCTTTCAAAAAGAGTCGTTTTCGGGTGAAGTAATAGATAAAAATGAAATTAAATTCAACTTAAATTCACCAACAAAACTTAAATTAAATTATGAAATTGAAATCTTAAATAATAAACTAAATGTTTCATTTATTGATACTGGTGCTTATCATGTGGTAATTAATATTGATGAAAAGGGAAATGACATAGGTACAATTGATTCGTTTCCTGTTGAACAATATGGAAGAGAAATTAGATATAGTAAGTATTATCAACCACTTGGTACAAATGTTAATTTTATTTCCATTAGAAATGAAGAAATTAATATCAGAACCTTTGAACGCGGAGTTGAGGCAGAAACTCTTGCTTGTGGTACGGGTTCTGTTGCCTCTGCGATGATTAGCTATTTAAATGGAAAAGTTGTTCTACCAGTAAGATTAGTGACAAAAAGCAAAGAAGTTTTAACAGTTGACTTTAAGTATCAAAATGAAAAATTTTCAAATATATCGTTAACTGGTCCAGCTAAAATAGTTTTTGAAGGAAAATATAAAATATAAAATATAGGAAAAGTATGGAAAAGGTAATTTTTTCAATTAAATATGAAATAATTGAAGACAAGAAAGATGAGTTTTTAGATGTAATTAGAGAACTTAAAAGTGTGGTAAAAGCAGAGGGATTAGAAAGTTATAATGTATATTCTGTGAAAGGTAAAAAAAATGTTTATCAAGAAATCTATGTTTTTGAAAATACAGAAGCTTATGATAACTACGATGACGTTGCCGATGGAAGAACTGATCTTCTAATGAACAAACTTTCTGATTTAGTAAAACCAAATAGTACTCAATATTTAACACTAAACGAAATTTAATTGTTATGGTAGAATATGTTGGTGCAATACATATACACTCAAACTATTCTGATGGATCTGGTACTATTGAGGATATAAAAAAAGCTGCTCAAGAAGTTTACTTAGATTATATTATTTTAACTGATCATAATACTCTTAGAGCTAAAGATGATGGACAAGAAGGATGGCACAATAATACTTTTCTACTTGTTGGGGCTGAAATTAATGATAAGCGTAATTTAAATCATTATCTTGCTCTCGGAATTGATAAAACATTTTCAACTCGAATTTCCGCAAAAGAATATGTTAAAAAAGTTAAGGAGAAGGGGGGAATAGGATTTATAGCACATCCATTTGAAGAACGTTCGTCAATGGATGAACATCCACCATATCCATGGAATCAATGGGATGCAGAACATTATAATGGTATTGAAATATGGAACCACATGTCTGAATGGATGGAAGGTTTGAACGAAACAAATAAATACAATTATTTTATCCATCCATTGAAATCAATTATTTCACCATCTGCAAAAACACTAAAAAAATGGGATGAACTTAATCTTAAAAGAAAAGTTGTTGGTATTGGCGGTGTGGATGCACATGCCCACAAGCTAAATTTATTGGGATTTTTCGAGGTTGAAGTATTTCCATATAAAGTTTTATTTAAATCAATAAGAACTCATTTACTCTGCGATTCAAAACTTAATAAATCCAATAAAGGTGTTGAGTTTGTAGAGGACAAAAATGAAATTTTAAAAGTATTAAAAAGTGGTAGATTATTTGTGTCAAATTATTATAGAGGGGATGCAAAGGGATTTAGATTTTTTGCTCAGGATTCCAACCTAATTTATCAGATGGGTGAAACAGTTGAATTTAATGAAAAAATTAAATTGCGGGTAATTTTACCCAATATTAGTGCTACTATTAAACTTATTGCAAATGGAAATCAGATAGATGAAGTAGAGAATGTTGATGCTGAGTTTAGAATTAATAAACCAGGTGCTTATCGTGTGGAAATTTATTTAGATGGAAAACCTTGGATATATTCAAATCATATTAGAATAGGAATCTAATTTTTATTACATTTGAAAGTTATGTTAAAAATATTTTGTTAAGGAGAAATTGTGTTAGCTAAAAAGAAGAAATTATCGAAAAAAGAAATTAAAGAAGATAAACTTGTAACTACCTTTTATGAAGCCAAATCTTATTATGAAAAAAACCGAACTATGATATTTGCTGTTACTGGTGCAATTATAGTAATTATATTTGCAGTTTTATTTTTCACAAACAAGACAAAAGAAAATGATCTTTTGGCCTCTGTTGAATTATCAAGAGTGGTTAATACTTATAATGCTGGTTTATATCAGCAAGCAATTGATGGCAAAGAAGGTACTCAAGAGATTGGATTATTAAAAATTGTTGATGAATTTAGTGGTACTGAACAAGGAGAACTTGCTAGAATTTATCTTGCAAATGCTTATTTTTATACAGAGCAATACGAAAAAGCGATGGAAGAATATGATAATTATTCAGGAAGTGATAATTTAATGATTTCTGCAGCATTAGCTGGAATTGCAAGCTGTTATGAAGTTAAAAATGATTTTGCAAATGCTGCTAAATATTTTTCAAAAGCTGCAGATGTAAGTAAATTTGTTCCTTCAAATCCTGATTATTTACTAAACGCTGGAATAAATTTGATTAAAATTGAGAATTATAAAGAAGCAAAAGTTGTTCTAAATAAGATTAAAAATAAATATACTACTGCCCCTGCTTCAAGACAAGTTGATAGATATTTGGCACAATTAAAAAACTAATTTATTATGAGAAATTATTAATTAATTTGAAGGAAAAATGGCTGATACATCAGATTTTAAAAATGGACTAATTATTAAATATAAAAATGGTCTATATACAATTACAGAATTTCAACATGTAAAACCTGGAAAAGGTGGTGCATTTGTTAGAACAAAGCTCAAAAATTTAATAACTGGAAGAGTTCTTGATAATACTTTTAGAGCTGGAGAACCAATTGATATTGTACGAGTTGAAAGGAAAAAGTATCAATTTCTATATAGAGAAGGTGATTCGTTAGTTTTGATGGATAATGAAACTTACGAGCAACTAAATGTGGATAAATCATATTTTGGTGAGCAAGATAAATTCCTAAAAGAAAGTGAAGAAGTTGAATTACTTCTTGACGATAAAGATGCTATCGTTATTGCAGAAACTCCAATTTTTGTTCAGCTAGAAGTTGTTGAAACAGAACCCGGTTTTAAAGGAGATACTGCAACAAATGTTATGAAACCAGCCACTCTTGAAACTGGGGCTGAAATTAATGTACCAATTTTTGTTAATGTTGGTGATATACTTAAAATAGATACCCGTGAAGGTAAATATGTAGAAAGAGTTAAAAACTAATTATAAGAGAGTCATGGATTATAACTTAATAAAAAAACTAGTAAAAATTGTTGAGCAGAGTGAAATAACTGATTTTTCTGTTCAAGAAGGAGACCTTAAAATTAAGATCTCAAAAAATGGTAAAAATAATATTGTGAATACGGTGGTTTCTCAACCATTTAACGAGCAATTCAATTATTCACAACCAGCACAAGCAAATCCTATTAGTATTGAAAACAAAGCAATTATCCCTACAGATGATAGCTCAAAATATCACGAAGTTTTATCTCCAATTGTTGGAACTTTTTATCGTGCCCCTTCTCCCGATTCAAACCCTTATGTTCAAGTTGGCGATAGTGTTTCAGAAGGTACGGTATTATGTATTATTGAAGCTATGAAATTAATGAACGAAATTGAATGCGATGAAAGTGGTAAAATTATAAAAATATTAGTTGAAAATGCAACAGCCGTTGAATATAACCAACCTCTTTTCTTAATAGAAAAAAATTGATAATTCATAACGAAGGATAAAATTTGTTTAAGAAAATTTTAATTGCCAATAGGGGAGAGATAGCTCTTCGAGTAATTCGTACTTGTAAAGAACTTGGTATTTCAACTGTGGCTGTTTATTCTGTTGCCGATAAGAACTCAGCTCATGTTATTTTTGCCGATGAAGCAGTTTGTATTGGTCCAGCAAGTGGAAAAGAAAGCTATTTAAATATTCCAAGAATTATTGCAGCAGCCGAAGTTACTGGTGCTGATGCAATACATCCTGGATATGGATTTTTGGCTGAAAATGCAAATTTCTCTCAGATATGCGAAGATATGAAAATAAAGTTTATTGGACCATCACCCGATATGATTCGTAAAATGGGCGATAAAGCTTTTGCAAAAACTACAATGAAAAATTGTGGTGTTCCAGTAGTTCCAGGAAGTGATGGTGCAGTTGAATCGGTTGAAATAGCAAAAAAAATTGCCAATGAAATTGGGTATCCTGTTATTCTAAAAGCTTCAGCTGGTGGTGGTGGCAAAGGAATGCGCATTGTTTGGAAAGAAGATGAAGTTGAAAATGCTTTTCATACAGCAAGCAATGAAGCCAAAACTGGTTTTGATAATGCAGAACTTTATCTCGAAAAATTTATTGAATCTCCAAGACATGTTGAAATTCAATTAATGGGTGATCAATTTGGGAATGTTTATTCCTATGGTGATAGAGATTGTTCCATTCAGCGACGTCATCAAAAATTAATTGAAGAATCTCCATCACCAATAATTTCTGAGGAAGTTAGAAAACAAATGTCCGATGCAGCAATTCTTGGTGCAAAATCTGTAAATTATGAAGGAGCTGGAACTATTGAATTTTTAGTTGATAAAGACCAAAAATTCTATTTCATAGAAATGAATACTCGTATTCAAGTAGAACATCCAATTTCAGAAATGGTTAACAACGTTGATTTGATTAAACAACAAATTTATGTTGCTGCTGGAGAAAAAGTTCAAGATTTACCTACAAAATTAAATGGACATAGTTTTGAATTTAGGATTAATGCTGAGGATCCTGATTTTAATTTTAGACCATCTCCTGGAAGAATTGAATACCTCCATTTTCCCGGTGGCTTTGGGGTGAGAGTTGATTCGCATATTTATACTGATTATATAATTCCGCCTTACTACGATTCTTTAATTGCAAAATTAATTGTCTGGGGTGTTGATAGAGAACATGCAATTAAAAGAGCAAAAAGAGCTTTTGATGAATTTACAATTGAAGGAATTAAAACAACAATTCCATTTCATCAAAGAATATTAAATAATAAATATTTCCTAACTGGAAATTACGATACAAATTCAATAGAAAAATTATTAGAAAACTAAATTTAGAGGTTAATATGAATATCCCACAAGGAATTAAATTCACGTCAGATCACGAATGGGTTGTTGTTAATGGAAATGTAGCCACAATTGGTATTAGCAATTTTGCACAAAGCGAACTTGGTGATATCGTTTTTGTTGATGTTGATGCTGATATTGCTGAACTAGAAAGTGGCAAAACATTTGGATCGATTGAAGCAGTTAAAACAGTAAGTGATTTATATGCACCTGTTTCCGGAAAAGTTTTAGAACTTAATTCAGCATTAGAAGATGAACCAGAATTAGTAAATTCTGACCCTTATGGTGCTGGTTGGATAATAAAGGTTGAATGCTCCAATTTATCAGAACTTGATACACTTCTTTCTTTAGAAGATTATAAAAAGCAGATTGGTGAATAACCATCTGCTTTATCATTAATTAAAGATTAAAATGATATCAAAACAATTAGTCCTAATTTTAGATTATGGCTCTCAATATACTCAGCTTATCGCTCGTAGAATAAGAGAAGCTAATGTATATTCAGAAATTCATCCACACAATTATTCGATAGATGAAATTAAGCAATTAAATCCTTCTGGAATTATTCTTTCTGGTGGACCAATGAGTGTTTATGATGCGGATGCTCCACAATTAAATAAAGAAATTTTTGAACTTAAAATTCCAGTGCTTGGCATTTGTTATGGCTTGCAATTAATTGCAAAAAATTACAATGGTAAGGTTGAACCTGCGGATGATCGTGAGTATGGGAAAGCCAAAATAAATATTCAGAATTATTCTTCCATTCTTAATGGAGTAAAAAACGATTCGATTGTTTGGATGAGTCATGGTGATTTAATTACTAAAATTCCGGAAGGCTTTTCAGTCGATTCAAAAACAGAAAATACTCCAATTTGCGTTCTATCTAATGAAGGAATAAAAATTTATGGACTTCAATTTCATCCAGAAGTTGCTCACACCGAGTATGGTAAAATTATTATAAATAATTTTTTATTCAACATTTGTAAAATTACTCCTAATTGGACACCTTCCAATTTTATTAAAACTTCAACTGAGCTTATTAAATTTAAAGTTGGCAACGAAAAAGTAATTTGTGCTTTAAGTGGCGGAGTTGATTCATCGGTGGCTGCAATTTTAATGCATAAAGCAATTGGTGATAATCTTATTTGCATTCACATTGATTCTGGACTGATGAGAAAAGATGAAAGTGCAAATATTATTAAAATGTTTGAAAATAGTTATAACTTAAATCTTATTTCAATTGATGCATCTGAAAAATTTATTTCGCGATTGGCTGGTGTTGCCGATCCCGAAAAAAAACGGAAAATAATTGGTGCAACTTTTATTGAAATTTTTGAACAAGAAAGCAAAAAAATTGGAACAGTTCATTTTTTAGTACAAGGCACTCTTTATCCCGATGTAATTGAATCAGTTCCAGTAAAAGGGCAATCGGTTACAATTAAAACTCACCACAATGTTGGTGGTTTACCAAAAAAAATGAATCTTAAATTGATTGAACCTTTTAGGGAATTATTCAAAGATGAAGTTAGAGCAATTGGAAAAGAACTTGGTTTGCCAATTGAATTCATTAGACGTCACCCATTTCCAGGTCCTGGTTTAGCTGTTAGAATTATTGGCGATATAACAAAAGAAAAATTAAATATTCTTCGCGAAGCTGACCAAATATTTATTGATGAACTTCACAATTTTGGAATTTATGATGAAATATGGCAAGCTTTTGCAGTTCTTCTCCCTATTCAAACTGTTGGAGTTATGGGCGATGCCAGAACTTACGAAAATGTATTGGCATTACGCGCTGTTACTTCGGTAGATGGAATGACAGCTGACTGGTATCATTTGAAACCAGAAGTTCTTGAA
>PCUD01000122.1:10393-19393 GCA_002786785.1 Ignavibacteriales bacterium CG18_big_fil_WC_8_21_14_2_50_31_20
ATTAATCGCGTAGTTTATGATGTTAGTTCAAAGCCACCAGCGACTATTGAATGGGAATAATAGAATCATTAAATATTGAAGCACAATTTAAAAAAGCATCTGTTTACATAAGTAATAATAATACACTTGCAGCTATTCAAATATATCAAAAACTAATTATGCATGAAGAATCCGAAAGAGATTCTATAATAAAGTTAGCCGATTTATATGATAAAGCTGGCAAAACTAAATCTGCTGTTGATTTGTTTAATAGATATCTTGAAAAAAATTCAAATGATGAAGAAATTATAAAATTGGTCAGTTATTTTTTAGTTAAAAATTCATTGTTTAATGATGCCCAAGTTTTTATTGATAAGTTTCAAAATATTCAAAATGATAATTTACTTTTTTTAAAGGGACTTGTTAATTTTCATAAAAATGAGTTTTATGATTCCCAGCAAATATTTGTTTTATTTTTGAGTAAATATAAAACATCCAAATTAGTACCAAGTGTGTTCTTTTATCTTGCAAAAATATATCTCCAAAATTCATTGTTTGATGATGCACTTAAATCAATCAAAAAATCAATTGAGCTTTCTGATGGAGCCGCAGAATCGTATAAAATTGAAGCTGAAATTTATTTATTCAAAGAAATGTATTATCATGCAAACGAATCAATTAAAAAAGCTTTAAAATTAAATCCAACATTAATTGAATGGAAACATTTAGAGATTAAAATTTTAATTTTGTTGGATGAAATTAAAAAAGCGAAGTCTAAATTTGATGATGCTTTTGATGAATCAGAATCCACTTATAAAATTCTAAATATGTTTGGTAATTGGTATTTGAAAAATAAGGAAATTATAGAGGCAAATAAATATTTTGAGATGGCCAAAGATATAAACAAAAATAATAGGTTAAATTTATAATAAATTGGGAGGGCAGTTGAAAGTAAAAGATATTCCTTTAGATGATAGACCAAGAGAGAAATTACTATTACGTGGACAACAAAATGTAACAGATGCGGAATTGTTAGCTATTTTATTAAGGACTGGAACTCGTGGAGTTTCTGTTGTTGAAATGGCACAAAAATTAATTAGCAGGTACACAAATTTGGCTCAGCTTGCACTTCAATCAGCAGAATCTTTGCAAAACAATCTTGGAATAGGAAAAGACAAAGCCGCCACATTAGTTGCGGCATTTGAAATTAGCAGAAGAGTTGAATCTCAAAGTAAATGGTTTTCTAATAAATCTATTACAAATCCATCCGAGATAGCCAAAATGTTTATTCCAATACTCCGTGATGAAGTTAAAGAGAAATTTATTGTTGTTTCAATGAATGCTGCCAATAGAATTATTAGATACAATATTATTTCAACAGGAAATTTAACAAGTAGTATTGTTCATCCTCGAGAAGTATTTAAAGTTGCAATTGAAAATAATTCTGCTAATATTATATTGATTCATAACCATCCTAGTGGAAATTGTGAACCAAGTAACGAAGATATTAAAACAACAAAAAAATTGGTTGAAGCTGGCAAGTTATTAGATATTGAAGTTTTTGACCATATAATTATTGCTGATAATAGTTATTTGAGCTTTGTGGAACAACAAATGATTTAGTTTGGTTTAAAAATTTAGTATATTTGAATTATTAAAATAAATAATTAATCAATCAACCCGGAGGAACCTAATGCAAAAAGCTAAAAAAATGTTCACTTCTGCTATTGGAGTAATATTACTTGCTAGTATGGTAAGTTTTGTTGGCTGCAGTGGAGTAAGCGAAGAAGAGATGGCAAACCTTAATGCAATAAGAACAGAAGTTAAAGCTCTTGAAAAAGAAGTTAATTCATTAAAAAGTGAAAAAACTAAAATTGAAAGAGAAATTGCAGAGCACAATGCAAAATTAGAAAAAATTGCTAAAGAAAAAGCTGAAGTTGAAGCTAACTTAGCTAAAATGAAATATTAAAAAGGAGACAGAAATGAAAAGTTATAAATTAGTTGCCACTGTCTTGAGTTTATTACTTCTTTTATCAGTTAGCACTTTTGCTCAAGAAGAAAAAGAAATGACTCAAGAGGAATATCAAAACGAAATGAATAGATTAACTCAAAATAGAGTTGAACTAACAAAGGATGTAAATGAATTAAAAAGTCAAATTGATGGATTAAAAGCTAAACAAGCAGCTCTTGAATCAGTAGAAGACAGTCAAAGAGAGCTAAATACTTTAGTTGGTGCTACAGATGCTTCAATTGCACGTTATAGAAATGATGTTGCTACCTTAAAAGGTAAAATTCAACGTAATGAAGGTAGTTACGAGGACGCTCTTCTTGCTTTAGAAAATTTACAGAAAGATAAAATTAGTGCATTGCCAGAATTTAATGATCAAGTTTATGGTCAATTACAACGTTCTTTAGCTGCATGGAAAGTTGAAACAGTAAATAAAGAAGTTGTTTATACTGTTGTAAAAGGTGATTATCTATGGAAAATTGCTAAAAAAGATGAATTTTATGGAAACGGTTTTGCGTGGCCAGTTATATATAACGCAAACAGAGACCAAATTAAAAACCCAGATTTAATTTATCCAAAACAAGAATTTAAAATTCCTAATTTAAGTAATGAAGAAAAAGCTAAATACGATAAAGCAAAAGCTAATTACAAACCTGCTCCACCTACCCAAAATTAATATTTGTTTGCTTTTTTAGAATTTACAAAAGGATGTTTAAATAAAATTAAACATCCTTTTTTTGATTATGGAGGTTTTTACGCAAATAGAAAAACAAATAAACATAGATAATGTAAATATTCAAGATTTACTTGGCTTTAATGACCAAAATATTAAACCAATTGAAGAAAAATTTACTGCAAAACTATTTATTAGAGGTGATAAAGCTGTTATAAAAGGCGAAGCTGATGAAGTTGCTTTTATTGATAAAATATTTAATGAAATGGTTTTTGTTCTTAATACTACTGGAAAACTTACTTCTAAAGATGTTCTTACAATAATTGATTTAACCATTTCAGGACAAGAAATTATTACTGAAAAAGAATATAAAAATATTGTTTTATATTCTAAAAAAGATGTTATAAAAGCTAAGACTCCAACACAAGTTGAATATTTTGCAAGTGTAACAAAAAATGATATTTGTTTTGCTATTGGACCTGCTGGAACGGGAAAAACATATTTAGCTGTTGCATTTGCTTTGGCTGCTTTGAAAAAGGGAATTGTTCAAAGAATTGTTCTTGCTCGTCCTGCGGTTGAAGCTGGCGAAAGTTTAGGTTTTTTGCCAGGTGACTTTAGAGAAAAAATTGATCCATATTTACGACCGCTATATGATGCTCTTCAAGATATGTTACCAATTGAGCAAATGCGTAATTATATGGAAAAGGGAATTGTTGAAATTGTTCCATTAGCTTTTATGCGAGGAAGAACTTTAAATAACGCTTATGTAATTCTTGATGAAGCTCAGAATGCAACTCCAATGCAAATGAAAATGTTTTTGACTCGATTAGGTCCTAATTCTAAAGCAATAATTACAGGTGATATTACTCAAATTGACTTACCCAAAAATACCGATAGTGGTTTAGTTCAAGTTAGAGAGATTCTAAAAGACGTTGATGGTGTTGATTTTATTTACTTTAACAAAGGTGATGTTGTAAGGCATAGACTTGTTAAGGATATCATTAATGCTTATGAACATTTCTCTAATGGAAAGCAATAAGAATTTTTTTTAAAAAATTTATACTCACAATTTATTGTATTGCTATATACAGTAGATATATTTTTATTTACTTAAGTTATGCAATCTGCTGATATTATTAATAGACAACTTATTTATCCCTTGTAAAATATTTATAATATAAATAAGACTTGACATGCAACAAAAATGTTATTATTTTAGAAGTGTAATCATTACAAAATTATATAATAAACATATTTATAAAAAATAAGGAGCAGTTATGTTAAAAATTGGTCAAAAAATACCAGATATGAAGTTTCAAGCATTTCATAATGAAGAAATTAAAGATATCAGTTTTAAAGATTTTAGAGGAAAATGGTTAGTTGTAGTTTTTTATCCAGCTGATTTTACTTTTATTTGTCCAACTGAATTAGAAGATTTAGCAAAAAAATATGACGATTTCAAAGCAAGTAATGGCGAAATACTAAGTATTAGCACCGATACAGTATTTGTTCACAAAGCTTGGCACGATACGTCAGAAGCAATTAAACAAATTAAATATCCAATGGGTGCTGATACAAACGGAAAAATTAGCAAAAAATTTGGCACTTACATAAAAGAAGAGGGGTTATCATTAAGAGGAAGTTTTATAATTGATCCAGATGGTATTCTTAAAGCCTATGAAATTCATGATAATAGCATTGGCAGAAGTGCTGATGAGTTACTAAGAAAACTTCAAGCAGCTAAATTTGTATCAGAAGCTGATGGGGAAGTTTGTCCAGCGAATTGGAAGCCAGGTGCAGCAACTTTGCATCCAGGATTGGATTTAGTAGGAAAAATATAATTTTAAGTTTTGGGAATTTGAAAATAATTCCCAAATATTTAATTCAGTATTTGGAAAGGAAAAGAATTGTCAGTAATTATAGAAAAAATATTTAATAATACTCAACTTGTATCAGAACCAAAAGCAATAAAATCGGTTTCTGAAATTACAAAAATATTACAAGATTCTGGAGTAAGCCCTTCAATACAAAGGATAAAAATTCTTCAATTTATATCCACTAATGAAGTGCATAGTTCGGTTGAAAAAATATACCATGAGTTAGTTACAGAAATTCCAACTTTATCTAAAACAACGGTTTATAATACTTTGTCATTATTTATTGAAAAGGGTATTGTTAACTCTTTATCAATAGATAATAATGAAATACTGTATGAAAAATCGCAAAAACCACATGCACATTTTTTATGTGAAGTTTGTAAAAGCATATTTGATCTTGACTTAAATGATAATCTTTTAGCTATAAAAGAAATTTATGGAAACAAAGTAAAAAAAGTGGATATCCACATTAAAGGTGTTTGTAATAAATGCTTAAACAATAAATGATAATAAATTAAAAAAGGAAAATAAAATGAGTAATGAAAGAATAGGAATGGTAACATTTAAAGGAAATCCACTAACTTTGACTGGTTCAGTTGTAAATGTTGGTGATTTAGCTCCAGATTTTACGGTAGTAAGCAATTCTTTAGCTCCGGTAAAGCTTAGTGATTTTGCTGGAAAAGTTGTAATTCTTAGCGTTGCACCATCGCTTGATACAGCAGTTTGCGATTTGCAAGCAAAAAGGTTTAACAAAATGGTATCAGAAGTTTCTGAAGAAGTTGTAATATTAAACATTAGTCTCGATTTGCCATTTGCATTAGCAAGATGGTGTGGAGCAACTGGTTCTGACCAAGTTCAAACATTAAGTGATTACCAAGAAAGAGAATTTGGTAACAAATATGGTGTTTTAATAAAAGAATTGAAACTATTAGCTCGCTCAGTTTGGTTAATATCAAAAGATGGTAAAGTTGTTTATAATGAAATAGTTCCAGAAACTGTTACTGAACCAAATTATGATGCACTTTTGAATGAAGTTAAAAAAATAGCTTAATTATATTTAAAAATAGGATAAATTGTTTGAATTTAATCAAATAGTTATATCCTATTTTTATTAAATTTATATGTCTAAAATTTAATAATTAAAAACTATTACTAATAAAATTATGGAATCTTAAATGGCTAAAGAACTTGAACTTAATAGTATTGTTACTCAAGTTATGCTTATTTCCCCAATTAATATCATAATAAGAGTTACTCCTATGGGTTGGGAAATTCCTGCTTTTGAAGCAGGGCAATTTGCAGTTTTATACTTACCTGAATCAGCTCCAAGATGTACTAATGCTTTACCAGAGGAAAAGGAAATTAATCCAAACAAAATGATTAGAAGAGCATATTCAATTGCATCTTCTTCAAAAAACAAGGAGTACATTGAATTTTATATTACTTTGGTTCATTCAGGTGAATTAACTCCAAGAATATTTGCCCTGCAAAAGGGTGATAAAATTGGAATGACTACTAAATTTACTGGTATGTTTACAATGGATAAAGCTCCATATGATGCAAATATTGTTCTAATTGCAACAGGAACTGGAGTTGCACCTTATATGAGTATGTTGCGCTCAACAGCGTTAAATAACCCCAATAGAAAAGTTGCTGTTATTCATGGGGCATATAATTCTTGGGATTTAGGTTATTCTTCAGAACTTTCGCTTTTAGAATCGGTAGTTCCTAATTTTTCTTATCTACCTACAGTTAGTCATCCGCAAAATGAAATTATTCCGTGGGGTGGCGAAGTTGGTTTTGTTCAACAAGTTTGGCAATCCAAAAAACTTGATACACGGTGGAATCAAAAATTAAGTTCAGAAAACACACACGTATTTTTGTGCGGAAATCCTTATATGATTGATGAGACAATTCAATTACTCGAGAGTGAAGGATTTGTTGAACATAAAGGAAAAGTAACTGGACAAATTCATGCCGAAAAATGGTAATTAAAATTGAAAAGGGAAGTTAATCTTCCCTTTTTTCATTAAAATAATTAAAAACAAGTTTACCTTTACTTGCACCAATAAAATTTGATAACTCTTCAAGCGATTTGTTTCTAATTTCGGAAACGCTTTTGAATTCGATTAGTAGTTTGCTCGCAATTGTTTCGCCAATTCCTTCAATTTCTGTTAATTCAGTCTGGAACGTTCTTTTGCTGCGTCGTTCGCGATGAAAAGTAATTGCAAAGCGATGTGCTTCATCTCTAAGATGTTGCAAAAGTTTGAGGCTGGAAGAAGTTTTAGGAATAGTTTGTGCGTCAGAATCGCCAGGAAAGAAAATTTCTTCCAACCTTTTTGCCAATCCAATTATGTTATAATTGGAATAACCTAAATCATCAAGAATTGAAACAGCGCTGGAAAGTTGTCCTTTTCCGCCATCGACCATAATTAATTCTGGAAGCGGTTCATTTTCATTTTTTAATCTTGTATAGCGTCTTTCAACAACTTCGCGCATAGATGCAAAATCGTCAACACCTTCAACATCTTTGATTATAAAGCGTCTATAAAGAGATTTTTTGGGTTTGCCATCAACAAAAACGACTAATGAGGCAACAGTTTCACTACCTTGAATATGCGAAATATCAAAGCATTCAATTTTTCTTGGAAGCACATTTAAACGCAAATCGCGTTTTAATGCTTGCAAAACGTAAGGTAAATTCCCTTCTTTTTTCATTTTTTGAAGCTGAATATCTTTTAATTGCAAAATGGAATTCTGTTTGCACATTTTTATTAACGACATTGCATCGCTTTTAATTTGTGGAACAACAAATTTTACATTTCTTTCTGCTTTAATTTTTAACCAATCAATGATTAATTCATGTTCAAACGGGAGTATTTCAATAATTATTTCTTTTGGTACATCCACAAATTCAGTGTAATACAGCTTAATAACAGATGAATAAACTTGGTTTAACTGTTCATCCAAATTACTTACTAGTGTTAATTGTTTTCTTCCAACTAATCTACCTTCACGAATATTTAGAATTGTGCAAGCTGCATCTTTTCCTTCCACCGCAACCGTAATTACATCTCTATCACCAAAATCTGTTGAAACAATTTTTTGCTTTGAAGAATAGACTTCAAGTTTTTTAATTGTGTCGCGTATTTCGGCTGCCTTTTCAAATTGATAATTATCCGAAGCAATTTTCATTTCGTGATAAAGTTCCTTTATTAAAATATCTGATTTTCCTTTAAGAACTTTTATTAAGTTCACAACCATTTTATTATAATTATCTTCAGTTACCAATCCTTCACAAGGTCCACCGCATTTTTTTATGTGATAATCTAAGCAAACCTTCACTTTTTTTTTTGCTATTGAATCATTGTCAATAAAATATTTGCAACTTCTAATCTTAAATGTTTGATTAATCATCTTTAAAGATGACTTCATATCCCTTACATTTGTGTAGGGTCCAAAATATTTTGAACCATCTTTTATTACATTTCTTGTAGGAAATACTTGCGGAAAAGGCTCATTTGTAACTCTGATATAAGGAAATGTTTTATCATCCTTAAGACTTATATTATACTTTGGTTTTAATTCTTTAATTAAGTTGTTTTCTAATACAAGTGCCTCAACTTCGCTATCTGTTACAATTAGTTGAAAATCGATAATTTTATTAACTAAAGCTAAAGTTTTAGGTGAATCGACAGTTGAACGAAAATAGGAACGAACTCTACTTCTTAAGTTTTTTGCTTTTCCAACATAAATTATTTTGTCAGTTTTATCCTTAAATTGATAAATTCCAGGTAAAGTTGGAAGTGAATCAAGTTTAGATTGCAATTCGGTATTTTGTTCGGATTTAATTTTTGTCATAAAGCAAAGATAATAAATTTGAGAAAATGATTTTGGGATTATTGTGTGGTTTTAGATGATGTTTGGGGATTTGCAATATAGATTGTTTTTACTAGTTGTTTTTTCTCATTATCATTTTGGGGAATTCATAATCTTTCTCAACTTTTGTTATTCTTGTCTTGAAAGACTTATACCAAATCTCTCTTCCTTTATTTCTTATTCGTTTATTTGTCCTTTTCATCTTTTTTCTCAGACTTTAAAAGTTTTTTCATTTCACGGTCAAAATCCGAGATGTACTTCATATCTTCTGCTTCTCTATACTTTTTGTATTCGAATTTAGCTTTATTAATAGCTTTTTCGAGGCTCGTATTTCCAAAATTATTTAATATCTTTTTTCTACTTGTTTTTAAAAATTCATCCAATCGTTCAATCCAATCCTTCATTTTCATTGGAATTTCTTCCATTGCCTGAAGTTCAGCAAAATCGAGATACATTGATACAATTAGATTCAATTGCTTTAGTTCTTTTTCAGTTAAACCTGGATAATGCAATAGGATTAAAATAAACAATTTTAGAAAAAGAACAATCAATATAGAAGCGAACTTGCCCCGACTTACTTGGTC
>PCUD01000122.1:19402-45564 GCA_002786785.1 Ignavibacteriales bacterium CG18_big_fil_WC_8_21_14_2_50_31_20
ATGCCAATATCTCGTGTTGTAATGTATTTTCCTTTGAAATTGCTAAGTCCTAAAAAAGGTTTTTCAGAATCAACTCTTTCGCTTATCATCTCTGCTGCTGTTTTTCCATGAATTGCATAGTGTATTTTATTTTGAACAGTTGCAAAAAATTCTTTTGTTAGCTTATCTTCACTTTTGTAATCGATACTAGTTGCATAAATATCTGTTACTTTTTGTACCTTGTTTTGAGTTTACTCGATAACCAACAGATATTATTACATCAAGATTATAATGGTCAATTTCTCTTTCTACATCCCTTGAACCTTCCAAACGAACTCGTCGGAATTTCCGACAAGTTGAATTTTGTTCTAATTCTTCTTCATCGTAAATGTTAATGATGTGCCCAGTTATTGTGCTTCTTCCTTTACCAAATAGTTGAGCCATTTGTTCTTGCGTAAGCCAAACTGTCTCATCTTCTAACTGCACTTGAAGTTTTGTTGTACCATCCGGTGCTTCGTAAATTATTATTTCTGAATTCTGTTCTATTTTAATTTTTGTCATAAAGCAAAGATAATAAATTTGGGAAAATGATTTTTGGATTATTACATGCTTTTAGAATTGATTGTGTAACGTTAAGTATATGAAATCGTTTGGCATTTCGAAGCACTGACCTGTCAAACCGCTACAAATTTCATTAAATGTAACAAACTTAACACTAGCACTATCCGCCAAATGTTTTATATACATTGTTGTATGCTGGGCTTTATTCATTATCAGTCAGTTATCAATTTACTACAATCCAAAATCCGTTCAATCGAAGCACTGCCGTTTCCGAAAAAATTAGTTTTTAGGGTCGGCAAAAAAGCGTTGACAAAAAGACAAGCTCTATTGCAATTTTTGGTTTGAACGTTGGCTTGTGCGAATTGCAATTGTGCTTGGCTGTGTGGGTTGATAATCATACTTTTATTATCGTAACACTATTCGTTCATCCTTGCTAATAACAAGTCCTTTTTGTAATGCAAAATCAATCCCCATTTTCATAGCTTGCTCAACATTCCCTCCCAAACGGGCATATCCAAAAATTTTAGCTACTTCTCTAATCAAATCATCTTCAGGTAGACTAATTTGATTTGTCAATACATCCTTAATTCCACAAATTATTTCCTCTTTTGCTAAATCATCAGCATTACGTTTTGAGTCATCGTCTCCAGGAACTCTAAATATGTTATAATTTAATGGTTCTTGTTCTCTATTCCAATAAAAATATATTCCGTTTTGGCTTGTATGTTTTAATCCCATTCGAGAATAAATAGTAGTTAGATAATCATTTAATCTGACGCCTAAACGAGAAATTCCCCAAGAATTTAAAATCCTCTTTGATAAAAGCGAATGGCTTATAGGTGCCTCCGTTTCCATTACTTGATTAATTTGCATTGTAATTTTAGATTGATGTCTTGAATCAAAGAATTCGTCTGAAAAATTAAGATATGATTGCTCCAGAACACAAGTATTGTATTTAATAGAATTCTGAATTGGTTGAATCACTTCTTGAGTAATTCCTTGTAGCTTGACATTTGCAAATTCTTTTCGTGTTAATTCTTCAGAATTAATTTGAGTTTCAGGTTCAACAGTTTTTATTTTAGGTTGTTGGATTTCTTTAACTACATTAATAATATCTTGAACAACTTTTTGAGGATTATCCCACCAATCCGGAGACCAAAGCTTATAAATATTCCAGCCTAACATTTTTAAAACCTCGGTTTGAACAACCTCCCTATCTTTTGCAGTTTTTGCTGCATAATAGGATTTTCCATCAGTCAATATGCCCAAAATATATTCTGTTGTTTTTTCTGGATTTACAATACCAATATCGATTTTATAACCTGAACAACCAATATTTGTATGAACCACGTATCCAAAATTTTGAATTTCATTAGCAACCATTTTTTCAAAATAACATGTTGTTAGTTTGCTTGTATTTTGCTTTTGAGGCAATGCAATTTTACCTTTTTCTGTATACTCCAGAAAAGCTTTAATACCAGCAACCCCTTCTGAAGAAGTTCTTGAAATATCTATTTGGTCAGAACGTAATGTAGAAAAGACTTTCATTTCATATCTGGCTCTTGATATTGCAACATTCAATCTTCGCCAACCACCTTCTCTATTTAAAGGGCCAAAGTTCAGATATAGCTTGCCTTCTTTATCAGGACCATAACCAACTGAAAATAAAATAACATCTCGTTCATCTCCTTGGACATTTTCCAGATTTTTAATGAAAATTGGTTCAAATGATTCCATTGCCACTTTTTCTAAATCCGGTTTCTTTTTAAATTCTTCATTTAGTAAATCCTCAATTATATTTTGCTGTACTGAACTAAACGTTACAATTCCAATACTTCTTTGAGAAAGGACAGGGTCTGAAAGTCTATTTAAAACTTCAGATACAATTGCTTTTGCCTCAAAACTATTTTGACGAGTTTTACCACGGTCGTAATATCCAGGAACAAATACATTATTTACTTTTGTTGCAATGTCATCAGGTGAAGGGAATGTCAATAATTTATTTTCATAATAGTTAGAATTACTAAAAGCAATCAAACTTTCGTGTTTACTACGATAATGCCACAATAAGTGTTTAGATGGTATAGATAAAGCAAGGCAATCATCTAAAATACTTTCCAAATCTTCTTTGTCTGCATTTTCCTCATCAAAGTGATTCGTTGAGAAAAAACTTGTTGGAGGCATTTGTTTTGGGTCGCCAACAACAATAACATTTTGCCCCCTTGAAATAGCACCAATAGCTTCGCAAGTAGGCATTTGAGATGCTTCGTCGAAAATTACCAAATCAAATTTTGATTTATCAACCTCAAAATATTGCGCTACGGAGATAGGGCTCATTAACATACAAGGACACATTCTGGGCAAAAGATTAGGAATTAAATCAAATAACCTCCTAATTGACATTGCCCGACCATTATTTCTTATTGCCCGTTGAAGGATGCCAATCTCTGAGCTATTAGAAGCTTCTTGTGTAAAGGACGGGATTTTAGATGCCAGTTTCGCAAATAACTCTGCTTTGGTAAGTTCTTCAAAATATTTACTTTGTTCTTTAAATTTTTTGATTTTTCCTTCAAATAATTTTCCATTGAAAACAGAAAGTCTTGAATCTTTTGAAATAATGTATTCGGAAAAATTTTTAAATAATGATTTTCTAAAGGATGTTAGCACCTCTTGGTTTTTAAGCCCTCCATTTGAATATACTTCAACGACTGAAAAAAGCCCCTTCTCAATTATTTCTTCTTTTATACGATTCCAACTTGCCCAATCGCGCAAAGAATCAATGTTTTCTGACCAGTTCTCAGCGTTTTGTATCCAAAATTCAGTCCAGTCATTTGATTGATTTTGCTCTATTGTAAAATCAATATTTAATAAATCTAAAAGCCCTTCCTCAATCTTTTTTTGTTCTTCAGCAAGTAATATATAACTTGAAATTACTTTCCCTTTCGTATCAAGAAATGAACGGTGTCCATCATACAAAAGATTAGCGAGATTGCTTCTTATTTTATTTGCTTTTAGGTGGTCTTCAGTAATTTTTATTAGAAAGCGGTTAATTTCTAAAGTTGCTTCGCAGATTTGTATAATAGTAGACCATTTACTGTTACCATTATTCCATAAAAAATCAAGGTCTTTAGATAATGTTACTGAATTTTCATCAAGAATTTCCTGTTCTTTTTGAAACAAGATTAATGTTTCAAGATATTCAACAATTTTATTTTTATTGACTTTCCCTGTTTTTGATAAAGGTCGTAGCGTATTTATTATTTTATTTTGACCAAATAGTTTTGGCAAAAACCATTTTTTAGAAATAGCATTCCACTGAAAAAGAATTGGTTCAGCATCATAAGTTAATATGTTTTTGGAGAAATCTTCCAATAATGTGGTACGATATGTATCTCGTTTTTCTCCGTGTGACATTAATTCAATAATATTGGAAAGGTTTCTTTCGGGATGTTCAATATTAATTAATGTTGCTGGAGTATCGGGTAAAGACACTATTTCTTCACTAAGCTTCAGTAAATTGCTTGTCTTTTCTTTATCAAGGTGAGAAGGTTCAATCAAAAGTAATTCACATAATATATTTTTATTTTGAAGTTTTTCTTTTAATAACTCAATATATTTTGAAATTAATTCTTGAGCTATTGTTCTGTTTTGTTGGTTATATGTTATTGTTTTAATTTGTGATAGGGGATGATTGAACGGATGCCCACATAATATACCTACATTTTGTAATTCTTCAACTTTATCCGATAATTCAACAAATTTCTCTTTACTTAATTCGGAAATAAACTTTTCATCAAACGAAATTTTATCCGATGCACTATTAAGTTCTGCATAAAAAGTAAATGAATCATAGAGTGAAAAACCAAAATGATGTTTTTGGTGTAATGCATTAACATATTCATTTAACTCTAATCTTTGATTATGCAGTCTTTCAGCCTCAGTTTCAAATTCAAGTGGAGACGATTTTCGAATAATTTCAGTTGTTTTTCTAAGTTGTTCTAATACAATGGATTTTTTTGATTTGTTTGAATGAAGTTCAAGACAAAACGGGTCGAGACCAATATCAGCTAAACGTTTTTGAACAACTGTTAATGCCGCCATTTTTTCTGCAACAAAAAGAACTTTCTTTCCTTGATACAAAGCATTTGCAATAATATTGGTAATCGTTTGTGATTTCCCTGTTCCAGGAGGACCATGGAGAATAAAGCTTTTATCTCGGGTAGCTGCACAAATTGCATCAAGTTGTGTTGAATCAGCGCTAATTGGTAATACTATTTCTGAAGGTAGGTATTTATTATCCAAGTCAGTTTCAATTGGAACTCCATCCGTATGCCATTCTAATTTGCCAGAAACCAAGCTTTTTGCAACCTTATTTTCTATCAATTTATCTGCATTATTATGGATATCATTCCACATAATGAATTTACTAAATGAGAAAATTCCAAGAAATGAATGTTCTTCCACATTCCATCTTGATTGCGACATTATACCTCGACGAATAATATTAAATATTTTAACTACATCAACACCACTGTCATCACGGGGAAGTTCAGTCAAACCACTAATGCTTATACCAAAATCTTGTTTAAGCATTTCCAAAAGTGTTATGTTCATTATAGTTTCTTCTTCTCTGCTTCGAATTATATAGCCTTTTTGCGCAGATTTTCGGATTATTTCGATTGGTAAAAGTAGAAGAGGAGCATAACGTGCTAACTCACTATTTGGGGTTTCATACCATTTTAAAAAACCTAATGCAAGATACAATGTGTTTGCTCCATTTTCTTCTAACGACAAACGAGATGCTCTATAAAGTTTTGTTAATGATGATTGTAATTCTGAATCTGTTAAATAGGTGCGTAGTCGTTTGTGTGAAAGGTCAAATTTTAATAAATCAACAATTGGGTCTGACATATTTATTGTCTGGTAAACACCAGAATTTATGTTAGTATTAACCCATTCATCAGGTTTAGTTAGTACCTGAAATTCATTACCATCTGCAAGTGCATCTTCAAAATCACTGAGATTAATAGAAAATAATTGAATTGTGCTTTGAGTAATTCTTAGGTTTAAAAGATTATTACGAAGACTTAAATCTAATAACTTTCGTTCCCATAGTTTTTGTTTTGTAATTTGTGTTGATTCTAATATCTCAGAGTTTCCTTCAAAAATTATACTTTCAGGTTGCAAGCTTTCTCTGACAATAATTTCTTCATCTTCAATTATCGTCCATCCATCTGATGTTTTTATTCTTTGAGGAAGTGGCTTTATACCACTTAATCGAGCTCTTTTTATATCAATAAAAAGTATAAAATCTTCTTCTTTAACTAATTTATAATTTGCAGAATTAATTGCTTCATCAAATGATTGTATCTGTCCTGCGTTCATACAAGTAGCTTCTACTAATGAAATTTCGTTGATTCCTATCGCAATTCGTTTTTTTAACAATGAAACATCATCATTCACACTATCTGCAAAAGAATCATCAATTAACCATGCCCCAACAAAAGCATGACCATTTATCACAATCAACAATGGATTTAAACCAATTGATTCGATGCAACTTGCAAATAATATAGCCATATCTGCGCAAGCAGCAATTTTTTGAGAAAATATGGTATCACACATTCGAATTCGTTGACCTTCATTTTCAAAACTTGCAGGAGGAGAGCAATAAACAATTCCAAGACTTGTTATTGCTTCAAAAATTGCGCCCATTTGCTTTTTGACTCTATCTAGGTTTAAACTTTGATATGCATCAAAAGATGGATTACCTGTCCATGTTTCAAGTATTTTTGAAGCAACTTGTATGATTTTAGAAATCTCAGGATGATTTGGAGTAACAAATGCTGCGAGCATTTCAGGTAAAGCTCCAATTCCATTCCATTGGTCATAGGCTAAAATATCAACGCCGTAATTTTCAGTATATAAAATATCTTCTTTTGAATAAATTGAAAGAATTAAATCTCCTGATAGCTTTTCAGTAAGTTCTGATAAAAAATTAGCCAATAGTTTAAAGCCTCTTACTTCAATCTCAATTCTTTGTTTACTCGGGAGAACTTCTATTTTTTGCTCCCAACTATTTATAAAATCAGGCTCACCTTTTATTTTAATAGTTATATCTAATAAATCTATTTCTGAAGGATTTTCAATAACAAGTTTTCGAATGATTGGAATCCGGTTTTGTTGAATTGCATAATTAGCAACTGGAGTGTAGATAAACTCTACCTTGGGTGAGTTAATTGCTTCGGTCATTTTCGTAATATTGAGTTTAACTGGCGAAAGGGAAATTGCACTCTTTTGCAAATTCTGGTCTGTGGGGTGGCTTGTGCGATTTGCAAATGTGTGCAATGTGCGTGGGCTACCTTAACTGTCCCGAAGGGCAGAAGCGGATGGGCAAAAACTAATTTTTTCTTGCACCAACCTTCAATCAATGAGACAATATTTTCAATCCGTTTTTTCAAATTTCTAATCAGGTTATTTCTGTGAATTTCGGTCTCTTAGCCTTGCATACAACTTCTCAATACACACATTGTATATATCCAGAAATCCACTGTATAAACCACACAGTTTATTCCGACCAAATTCTTTAAAATTTATAATTCTTTGGAATTACCACAATTCCAGTTTCTGTAACTTTGAACCTTTTTTTATCTGATTCAATGTCAAATCCAATTTCAGTTCCTTCTGGAACTTTTACATTTTTATCAATAATTGCTCGTCTAATTCTTGCGTGGCGACCAATATTACATCTATCCATTATAATAGAATCAGTGATATAAGCATAACTATTTACGCGAACAAGTGGACCTAAAATAGAGCGTTCAACAAGTCCACCAGAAATTACTGTTCCATCGGTTACAAGCGAATTATAAGCTCTTCCAACACGCTCACCTTCGTGCGAAATAGTTTTAGCTGGTGGCGATTGAATCTGTTGCGAACGAAGAGGCCAATTTGAATCATACATATTAAAATGTGGATTAACATTTAGCAAATCCATACTTGCCGCATAATAGCTATCCAAAGTACCAACATCAACCCAGTATGGTTTGTCTTTGTGATTTTCATCTTCATATCTAAAAGAAAAAACGTCATAACCTTCTTTGATCATGTATGGAATAATGTGCTTACCAAAATCAGTATTATCCAATTTCTTCTCACCCATTTCCTTAATAACCTTTAGAAGCACATTAACTTTAAATACATAAACACCCATATTTACAAATGATTCACCTGGTCTATCTGGAATTTCTGGTGGGTCTTTTGGTTTTTCTACAAAATCAATTACACGATAATTATTATCAATTTTAATAACACCAAATTCGGAGGCTAAACTTTTAGGAACAAATAGTGAAGAAATTGATAAATCTGCTTTTTTATCCAGATGGTATTGAAGCATTTTTAAATAATCCATTTTATAAATATGATCGCCAGATAAAATTAGAGCATTCTCACTTCTGTTTTCTAAAAGATTAGCATTTTGATAAATTGCGTTTGAAGTTCCAGTGTACCAATTATTACTCATTTTTAATTGTGGTGGAATTGAGTATATAAATTCACCAAGTTCGGGATTAAAAATATTCCAAGCTTCATAAATATGTTGTGTTAATGAATCTGATTTGTATTGAGTTAAAACATAAATTTTTCTTAATCCAGAATTCAAACAATTTGAAAGTGTGAAATCAATAATTCTATATTTCCCTCCAAAAGGCACAGATGGTTTTGATCTAAATTCTGTTAGTGGCATTAATCTTTCGCCCTGACCGCCTGCCAAAATCATAGTTATGGTATTTCGTAAAAGTGAAGAACCTAAATAAGCCATTTTATCCCCAAATTATTTAACAAATAATGTGAATATTTCATTTTAACTAGTAAAAAATTACTAAATTTGTTCTCAAATTACTTTAAAAAAAATTATTTACTTAATGAACAAAATAATAAAAATTGTATTAATATCAACAACTCTTTTCATATTATTTTTTATAATAAGTTTAATTATGCTTGTTCAAGGTGAAAATAATTTTTTATCAAGAAACATTTCATCAATAATTAAATATCTATCAATTGATAATTATGAACTACCAAAACGAAATATTGATATCCTTGAATATGAATTAGAATTAGATATTTTCCCAAATGAAGGAATAATAAAAGAGAACGCTAAAATTAAACTAGTTGCAAATGATAAAAGTCAAAAAACTATTGAATTAGATTTATACGATAATTTTAAAATTAATTTTGTAAAAATTGAAAAAACGGAAATCAGTTATAATTATAGTGATAACAAAATAGAAATTGATAGAAGTAATATATTAACCGATACACTTAATTTAGAAATTGATTTTGAAGGTGAGCCACAAAATCTTGGTTTCGGTTCATTTTGGATGGAAGAAAAAAACAATAAGAAATTTGTTGCAACATTAAACGAACCAATTTATGCTTCAACTTGGTTTCCATGTAACGATACTCCAGCAGATAAAGCACTTTTAACTATTTCAATTACCAACGATAGTAACATTGTATCTTTGTCAAATGGTAAATTGAAAAAGACATTTTCAGGAGGGAATAGACGAACGTATATTTGGAATTCTAATTATCCCATTTCCACTTATCTAATTTCAATTTATTCTGGTGAATATAAAAAATTTAGTCAAAAGTATTTTTCTACAACTGATACTATGGATATTGATTATTATGTAACCGATGTGAATCTTGAAAATGCAAAAAAGGATTTTGCAAAACACCCAGAATATTTAAAAGTACTTTCAGAGCTGTTTGGTGAGTACCCTTTTATAAAAGATAAATATGGTGTAGCTGAAATTCTTTGGCAAAAGGGAGCTATGGAAAGTCAAACAATCACCGGTATTGGTAGTAATTTTATTTCTGGAATGAATTTTTATGAATCAATGCTAATCCATGAACTTGCACATCATTGGTGGGGAAATTCTGTTACACCAAAAACATGGAAAGATATTTGGCTTAACGAAGGCTTTGCAACTTATTCCGAAGCATTATATTATGAGAAAATAAACGGATTTGATGCACTAAAATCAACAATGAGTTCGTTTAAATCAAGAATTAGTTCGGAGAGCGAACAGACCTTATATAATCCAGGATTAAATCTATTTTCATCAGTAGTTTATAATAAAGGTGCTTGGGTTTTGCATATGTTGAGAAAAGAAATTGGTGATTCACTTTTCTTTTCTGGAATAAAATCTTACTACAACAAGTTTAAGTACGGTAATTCAAATACACAGGATTTAATCCAAATTTTCGAAACAGTTTCCAACAGAAATCTGGATAAGTTTTTTAACCAGTGGATTTTTGAAGGAACCGGAATTTTAGAACTTGAAATTAAATTGAGTGAAAAAGTGATTTCAAAAAACGAAATTGAACTAAAAATAGATATTAAGCAAATTCAAACTGGTTACGAAAATTATCATTTTCCACTCGATATTGAACTTGAAGATTCATCGGGCAACATTATAAATATTTCGAGCTATATAAAAGGCAATACCACTTTAAAGTACAAATTGAAAAACAGATTAAAAAACGCATATTTTGATAAAAATAATTGGCTTTTAGCTTTCATTGAAACGGAAACTTACAGATAAATATTTTCTTCCATCAAAAGCCCAACTTTTCAAAAAAGTTGGGCTTTTTCAGTTTTCACTTGGTAAAAGTTGGGCTTTTTTAATTTACAGATAAATATTTTCTTCAAAAATCTTTATTTCAATTTTTCCATTTGAAACTGCACTTAAATTCTCTGTCAATTTCTCTAAAAATTCTGGTTTAATCAAACATTCAATCTGTGGATTTTTATTGAACAAATTATTAATATTTTGTGCCTTAAAAGTATTGATATAATGATGAACATCGCTAATGTAATCATATCCAAAATCAATTAGAACTTTTGAATAGTTTTCTTTTACAACAATATCAGCATTTTCTATTGCACCGATTGCGGAATTGTAATACGCCTTTCCAAGTGGTCCAACGCCAAGCTTTGTTCCACCAAAATAGCGAGTTGAAATAATCAAAACATTGGATAAATCAAAATGTTTAATTGCATTAAGAATTCTTATTCCCGCTGTTCCATTTGGTTCTCCATCATCGGAATATTTGAAAGATTCTTCGTCAATAAATTTATATGCATAACAGTTATGAGTTGCATCGTAATGCTTTTTTCTGACAGCTGCTAAAATTGATTCTACTTCTTCATGATTTTGAATAGGGAAGAGATATCCAATAAAAAGAGAACCTTTCTCTTTAAATTGATACTCATATTTTTCAATTATTGTTTTTATTTTATCCATTGTAACAAATTTTGAAATAAATTAAATGTTTAGTTTCTAATCCTACAACTCAAGAATTAACTTATTTCAATCAGTTTTTTTAACTCGTTTTTTAATATCTTTTTGTATTTTTTTGCCTCATTCCAGATAGCTTCAACTTTATTAAATTCAAACATTCTAACATCTTTAATATCAATTTCTAACATGATATTAGGTTTGCTCGATTTTAATTTTTCTTTCAAAATTGAGTTTTGCATAATTTGAAATGCGGCAAAAAGAGAATCTAAAGCATTTGGAATCTCTTTTGAATTGATACCTTTTTTTGAAGATACATCAACAGCAACTACATAATCGCATTCTTTTTGAATAATATCATAGGGTAACGGATTAACCATACCACCATCAAAATATAAGCCTTCTTTTATTTTCATTGGAGTAATAAGAGTAGGAAGCGAATAACTTGCTCTTACAGCATCAATCAAATTTCCAGAAGTAAAATGATGCTCTTTTTTATTCCAATATTCGGTTGCAACTATTTTTAATGGAATTTCAAGGTCAGAAAATTTATAAGTTTTAATTTTGTTTTTATAATAGGACAAAAATTTATCACCTTTGAAAAATCCAGAAGTTGACATTGAAACGCCGAGCATGTCAATTATTTTGAATACATCATATTTTTTATAAAATTCAGTAAACTTAAAATCTTTCGATAAAATTAACTCTTCTACCGAATCCTTCATTTCTTTAGTAGTCATTCCAGATGCGTATGCAGCACCAACAATTGCCCCAATGCTACTGCCTGATATAATGTGTGGTTTAATCCCTAATTCTTCAAATGCTTCAAGAATTATAATATGAGCTAATCCACGTGCTCCGCCTGCACCAAGTGCAATTCCAATTTTTTTCATGTGCAAATTTAATGAAAAAACTACTCAAAAAAGATTCTACTTTATACTTGCAAAAATTGAAGGAGGTGTTAAAAAAAAACCTCCAAGGGATTTAAATTCTTGAAGGTTTAAAGAGCGTTGTAGAAATGTTTATGAAATATTGTTGGACTATTTTTCCACTTTAAAAACAGAATCAATTACAGTTCCATCAACCCATTTTATAATTGCAACAACTTCATCTTTGTTAACTTTGGGTTTAGCTGGTTTTCCACCGCATATTTCATTTACTTCATTATAAATTTCTTTAATTGTTTTAATTGGAAGATTGCTTCCTTTTACTGCATTAATTAAATCTTTTCGTTTTGGATTTATAGCAATTCCACGTTCGGTTACAATTACATCCACCAATTCGCCTGGAGCGACCAATGTAGTGACTTCATCAACAATTACTGGAATTCTATCTCTAAATGAAGGAATTGCGAGAATTACAGTTTTTCCAAACATACAATTTTGCCAGCCACCAATTCCGTGAAGAAGATATCCATCAGAATGAGTAACAACATTTGCATTAAAATTTAAGTCAACTTCTGTTGCGCCAAGCACCACAGCATCAATTTGTGATGCAAAATTACCTTTGCCATGAAAATTATAGCTTGTAAATGGACTTGTATTCAAATGTCCGTCGTTTTCACGCATTGAACGAACGCCTTCCAAATCAAATGTTTGTCCATCAAGAATATAATCAGTTAAACCTTCTTCCAACATTTGAACAAGATATTTTGTACTGCCGCCACGTATAAATCTTGCCTTAATGTTTTTCTCTATCATTTTTTCTTTTAGAAAAAGTGCAAACGCTAAATTTGTTCCACCAGCACCAGCTTGGAATGAAAAACCATCCTTCAAAATTCCAGAAATTTCTAGAAATTGGGCAACATATTCGGCAATTAGAAGTCTATCTGGACTTTTAGTAACCTCAGTTGTTCCAGATACAATTTTTGAAGGATCACCAAGTGATTCAAGTTCAACAACATAATCAACATTATTACCTTGAATTTGCCAAGGTGAACATGGAAAGGGAATAAGATTATCAGTAACAACAATTACATTATCAGCATATTCAGAATCCGCAAGAGCAAAACCAAGAAGTCCGCAAGCCGATTTCCCTCTGTCTCCAGTAGCATTTCCAAATGGATCGGCTGTCGGTGCGGCAATAACAGCAATATCAACATGCACTTCTCCATCCTGAATTGATTGATATCTTCCACCATGAGAGCGAAGAACGCCAACACCTTTCATTTTACCTTCGGTTGTATATCTTCCAAGCGGACCGTTCATTGAGCCTTCAATATGATGAATTGTGCCGTCGTTCAAGTATTGAATTAAATGTTCATGAACAGGAAAAGATGCGCTTGGATACCAACGAATATTTTTAACACCCATTGATTTAATAGTATCAAAAAGAATATTTGTTAAAACATCGCCATTACGTAAATGGTGATGTGTTGAAATGGTCATTCCATTTTTTAGTCCAGCCTTTTTAAGGGCTTCACGCAAATTTTTTACAACTTTATTTCCATCCAATTGATAATCGGCACAGCTTTTTATTGGCGCACCAATTTTATTTCCTGTTGGTTTGTGTTTGTTAACTCCTTTGTAAGGAATAACTATTTCACCATTTACTTCGGTTGGAACCATTCTTCCAGCTGCGTTTTTAACTAATTTCATTGTTTTATTGCTCTATTGTTAAATTGTTGTTATTTAGTCTATTAGTTTTTCGTTTGTATATTTTATTAAACTGTGAATTGATTTTGGCAGTTTATCTAATTCTGAGAAAATATGCTGGTAAACATCATTTGATATTAGATTCCTTTTAATTGCTTTTTCGTTCCAATCAAGTGATTCATACATTGAGCCAAAAGCTATTCTATAAAATTTAATTTTATCTTTCTTACCATATCTTCCAAACCCTTCAGCAATATTGGCTGAAATAGAGTCTGTAGAATCAACAAATTGAGCACCTAGCGTTTTCTGGGCAAAATAATCCCATTTAACAACGATATCCCAAACATAGTTACTTAATTGAAATGCAATTTTGTAAGATTCTATATCATTTAATTTTAGATATTTTTTATCTTCCATAAGAAGAGTCAATCCTTTTTTAGCAATTTAACAATAAAACAATAAAACAATTAAACAATTAAACTATTTTTGTTCACTAATAAGTTTAGATATTTTTAATGTATTAACAGCTCTCTTTACAACTGGAGCATCAATCATTTTACTACCAATAGAAACAACTCCAATACCTTTTGCTTTTGCTTCTTCAAAGGCAGCAACAATTTTTTGAGCTTTTTCAATTTCTATTTGAGTTGGCGCAAATGCTTCGTGAACAACTTGAATTTGGCGCGGATGAATGCAGCCTTTGCCTTCAAAGCCTAATCCTTTTGCCTCAATAACTGAATCTCGCAATCCTTCCATATCGTTAACATCAGAAAAGACAGTATCAATTGCTTGAATTCCAGCGGCTTTTGCTGCATTAATCAAAGACGCACGTGCATAAAAACTTTCTTTGCCTTCGTTGGTTCTTTGAGTACCAATATCGGCGGTGTAGTCTTCAAGTCCAATAGCTAAGGCACAATTATATTTACTTGCGGTGGCAATTGAATAAGCATTAATAACACCAAGAGCAGATTCAATAATTGGCATAAAAAATACTTCGTTTTTGAGTTTATTTGCCAATATAAGCTCGTTTACTTTTGCTTCAACTTGTAAAATTTGCTCGGCAGTTTCCACTTTTGGAATTAAAATTACGTGAACATTATGAGGAATAATGAATTTTAGGTCATTCAAACCGAGTGGCAATTGATTTATTCTAACCATTCGTTCAGAGCCATAAAAATCGATTGAACGCAAAGCATTTCGAACAATTAGTTGGGCAGCATCTTTTTCAGTTGGTGCAACCGAATCTTCCAAATCCAAAATAATTCCATCCGGTTTATGTAAGCCAGCGTTTGGATAAAATTTTGGTTCATTGCCAGGAAGATAAAGGCGACTTCTTCTCAACTTATCTTTGGAAGTCTTGTACTTATTTTTCTTATTGAAAGTTGGTAAAAACTCCTTTTCTATTTTAGGATTAAGTCGTTTAACTGCCAATTCAAATCTAGCCATTAAAGTAGATGGAAGCGCACCATAATCCTCAACAAGTATCTCTGCATGTTTCAGTTCAAAAAAATCACACATTTCTAAAATAGTAGTTTTAATGGATTCACCATACATAACTTCCACTTTACTTTTAATATCTAATTTAATTCCACCAAGTCGCTTCGAAGTTATTTCAATATAACAATCCGAGCGGACTTTATCACCTTTTTTACCTGCTATTGATTTTTCCATAACATCACTTTTAAAAATTTTTTAATATACTATTTTTATTAACAAAATTTATAAATATTTATTAAAACATTAAATTCAAAACTATATTACTAACTTATTCATAAAGTCATTGATTGTCATTCCTTCGCAACTAAAAATCATATTTTTGATTTCAGTTTGGCGTTCAGGTGAAAGAGTTCCGGCTGCAAGACCAGAAAATTTGTTATCAATATCTTCAATTGTCATTGGTTCACGAGGATCGCCTTTTGGATATTCCATATATTCTGAAAACTCTTTCCCATCTTTAGTTTTAATTACAATTTTGGAAGGTTGTTTTGCTGGGAACATTTTTTCAAATTCAATTGAAGGTTCACCTTTAATTTTATCAATTACTTCGAATATTCTTGGGTCTTTTAATTTTTCATCACTAAAAGATTGAGTCGAAATTTTCTTATCAACAATAGCAGCAGCAAGACAATAGGGAAGTGAGTGATCAGCAGTTTCTCTTGATTCAGGGCGGTATTTTGTTGGATCGAATAAAATATCGTAAGCTTGCGCAAAAGCAGTTACTCTAACTTCTTCAATATCCGTGTAATTTAAGTTATTGTGTTTCATTGCTTTTAATGCACAAGAAATGTGAGTGTGAGTTAAAGCTTCTGTTGGAAATGCTTTCATTCCGCATTCCAATATTTTATAGCTGTCGCCAAGTCCACCAACTAGAGCATTAACATCCCAAGACCATTTAGAGAGACCATCACGTCCTGTCATTTCGGTTGGATTTTCTTTTTCTTCTTTTGCATTCCAGCCAATGAATGCATCCATAAAACCTTCTTTTCCCTCAAAGACTTTTTCAGTTCCAGAAAATCCTTTTTGTGCCATAAGTGCCGCAAAAACTCCAGCTTGCACAGCCATTGGATCAACAGTATTTTTCATCATTGTAAGCTTTCCTGCAGTTGGACAGCCAATTGTGTGGTTGTGAGAGCCATTTATTCCAATTGCATTAACCATTTGGTTAACGGTTAATCCAAGCATTTTCCCAGCAACAATAGGAGAAACAAATTGAGTTAGAGTTGCGTGATGCCATTTGCGCTCGCGAACTCCAGGTTTTGCAAAAAGACAAAGGCGCATTTCAAACTCATAAGCTAAAACGATAGCAACTATTACATCTTCCATTGAAGCACCCACAATTTCACCCGCTGATAGCGCTGCGGGAATTATATCAGATGGGTGAGACGGATCATCTTTCCAGTAAATGTCGTTAAAATCCAAAGCTCTAATCATAAGTGAGTTAACAAGAGTGGCATTTACTGCTGGAATTTTTTCGCCAAAGCCAATTACAGTAGCTTCTTCTTTTCCAGCCATATCTTTATATAAATCACGGATTATTTTCACATCTTTTGTTAAATATCCACCATAAGCACACGCAAGAGAATCATACATAAATCGTTTTGCAGTTTCAACAACTTCGTGTGGTAAATCTTCAAATTTTAGATTTACTGCAAATTCAGAAATAATTCTTGCTATTGATTTTTCCATTTTGGTTCCTTCAAGAAAAGTAAATAATATCAATATTTATATATGTTACGGTTAATGTAACATTTAATTGTCACAGTAATTATAACAATTCTAATAACAATAAGTCAATAATTATTTTAAAAAAGGATAGAAAATGAATTGATTTACAATTAGATTTATAAGTTAAATTCAATCCTAAAGATAGTCCCTTTACCTTTGGTGCTTTCTACAGAAATTGTTCCTTTATTAATTTCCACATAATTTTTTACTAATGCCAGTCCAAGTCCGTTTCCTTCATATTTTCTTGTGTAGCCTTGCTCTTCCTGTGTAAAAGCATCAAATATAGTTGGAATAAACTCTTCTGAAATTCCAATTCCAGTATCAACAATTTCAATTATAATTTTATTCTCTTTTTTAGAAAGAATTACATTAATGTATCCTTCTTTAGTGTATTTGATGGCATTATCAATTAAATTGATAAAAATTTGACTAAATGTATATTCATCAATTGATAAAGAAATTACACCAATATTGTTGGCAAATTTTAATTCCAAACCCTTTGATTTAGCTGCTTGCCTTTGCTCAATAACAATAAAATTCAAAGCATCGGCAATATCAATTTCTTTTATGTGTAATTCAAATGTACCTGAATTAACTTCTGACATATCTAAAATTAAATCGATTGTTCTTATAATTCTTTGAGAGGATCTTTGAATTGGCATAAATAATGCATTTATCTCTTCATCATTTTCATTTCCCAATAAATCTTCCAACAAACTCACATATCCAAGTACTGTGTTAATAGGTGTTCTAATTTCATGTGATATTTGTGCTAAAAATTCTGATTTAAGTTTATTAGATTTTTCTGCAGCTTCTTTTGCAAATAAAAGATATTTTTTTGTTTCTTCTTCTTCCGTAATATCACGAAGTAATGCAACAATAGCTGGTTTATTTCTATATTTGGTATTTCCAGCATTTATAGATAAAATAATTTTGGAACCATCTTTTTTGAAATGTGTGGTTCTAAATTCTTTTACATTATTATTGTTAGTCACGTTCTCAATCAATTCGTTAAGGTGTTCAATATTTTCAAAAAAAACTGAAGTGGATACATTAATGAGTTCATTATTTCCATAGCCATATAGTATTTCTGCACTATTGTTTGCATTAATAATACTAAGTGATCCAATATCAATTATTAAAATTGCGTTGTGTGCATTTTCGAAAAGTCCTTTGTAATCCTTCTCAGATTCCAAAAGTTGTTTTTGAAATAAAATGTTTTCATTATATAATTTTATTAATTTATTATTATTTTCTTTTACAGCTGCAATTCTAATCCTATATATAACGTATATTAAAAATAAAAATAGGGCTAAAATAGTAAAGTAGAAAAAATATGATTTCCAAAAGGGAGTTTCAATTTCAAAAGCAAATAAAACTGGAGGAGATGCTTTGGTGCCATCATCAGTATAAGAAATTAGTTCAAAAGTATATTTACCAGGTGCTAATGAGGAAAAAGTAACATATTGATTTCGTGTAAATGGTGAAAAAGCGTCATTTGAGCCTAATAATCTATATTTAAAAAGTATATTTAATGGATTTGTAAAATATATTGAAGAAAAATGAAAAGTAAAATTATTCATATTATAAGGAAACTTTATATTATCATATTTTAATGATGTATTTTCGTTTTGAGTGCCAAAATCTTTTAAGTCAATGTTTTTATAGTTAATTTCAATATTAGATAAAAAAGGGGAAGAGATAATATTTAAGTCATTTTCTTTTGTTTCATCATATTTTACAATTCCCGCTATTGTCGAATACCAAAAAGTTCCTTTTGAATCTATTAAAGCACCTAATTGGTTACACTCTATACTTGGGAACCCATCATAAGAATTATATGATTTTACTACAATCTTTCCAGTTTCAATAAAACGTTTATAATCCAAACGGTTAAGACCTTTATTAGTTCCAATCCAAAGAATTGATTTATTAGTATTAAAAATAGTGAAATAAACAGAATTATCATTCAAACCATCTGCTGTTGAAACAAAAGTAAGTATTTTATTAGGGATACGCTCATTTGGTTTATATATAACTAATCCACTTTCTGCAGAGCCGAGTATAATGTTTTCATTAAGGCTATCTATTTGAATAGAATAGTAGTTATATAAATTTATGGAATCCTGTTTAGGAAAACTTAATTGCTTTGAATTTTTTAGTCTATCTATTCCAGAATCTGAAATAAACCATAATGAACTATCAAATCCTTTAGCTGCAGCACTAATAGGCGTAGCAGAAGCATTCTTTAATGAGATATTATGAAAAATGTTTCCATCATATTTATATACACCACTTGAATAACTATTAAACCACAAGAAGCCATTTGCTTCTATTAAACTCAAAATGGTATCGTCGGTAAAACCGTTTTTGCTAGTAAAATGAGTAAGTGAATTATTCACATCCAAACGATAAACTCCTTTATCAGAACAAAACCAAACGTTTTTATCGCTATCTTCAAACAATGACCAAATAGTTTCATCTAAATTTGATAGAATTGGTATTTCAGAAAACTCATAACCATTTAGTTTAACAACTTTATTAACGTCAGTTGCAGCCCAAAGCTCACCATTTGAACGTTCAAGTATACTCCAGGGCATTGAATTCACACCATGTCGTCTATCATATAAAGTAAATTTTCCATCGTCAAATAGATAAATACCACGATCAGTTCCAAACCAAAGGTTTAATTCTCTATCTTGGAAAATATAGTAACATTCCTTAGCTTGAAAATAATTATTGGTTGGATAATTTTTGTAAATATTGTCGGTTTTTTTAGTAATGCCACTATCAGTTCCAAACCATATTTTGTTATTATCATCAAGCATTATTTTATAAATTATTCGAGAATCTAGGTTATTGTCCTTAATAAGAGTGTCATTATTAAAATAAAAAACTCCTTCGGTAGTACCACAAATTAGGGTGCCATCTTTTGTTAATTCAAGGTCGTAAACAATAATATCGTTTTTCAGAGTTTGTATCTTATCATTATTAATAATGAAAAGTCCGTTATTAGTGCCAACAAAAAGATTATTATTAATATCATATTCAATTGCAAAGACTTTCATTTTATCAAAAAAATCAAATTCTGAATTATCTATAAATTTATTATCAACAAAAATCGAAATTCCACTTTTGGTACCAACTAGGATTTTATTTCTGTACTTAAATAAAGTATAAAGTGTATCATTTGTAAGCCCATCATATTTTGAGTAATTAGTAAAAGTTTCACCATCAAAAATTGAAAGTCCACTATTAGTTGCTAAAAGGAGTTTGTTTGGCTCATGTTCTATTACAAATTCAATCTCATTTGTTGGTAATCCATTATTTTTGTTAAAATTAATAAAATTTTTACCATCAAACCTTGATAAACCATTTTGAGTGCCAAGATATAAAAATCCATTTTCTGTTTGGACAATTGATGTAACAAACACATCTGGCAAACCATCTTTAACTGAAAAATTTCTAAAATTATAGCTCTGTGGAACTATTGAGTTGATAATAGTGAATAGAAAGAATATAAAAAATTTGGATATATTAAATTTCATAAATTAGTTAGCTTATATCTTGTAAAAATAAAAATAAATAATAAAGTGTAAAAATGTATTAAAAGAATATTTTTACTTAAATAATTATCGAAACATAAGTTAAGAAGTTAAAAAAAACAAAGTAAATAAAAAAACAAAAAAATATTAAACAATTATTGATAAGTTTGGAGGAATGATGAATTCAATAAAATTATTATATGAAAAACCCAAAAAAACACATTTAATTATAAAAAATGGTTGTAATCACTAACTAACTTTTTCACCAACGGTTATTAATTCTTCATTAAACACAAAATTGACTTTCCATGTATAATTATTGTATTTAATTAAATTGCCGTTGGCAGATAATTCACTTGTAAATTCAAAAGCTAATTTTTCGGTTTCAGCATATTCTAGCTTAATATTTTTCTTTTCAAAAAAGAATTTAATTCCATATTGAATATCTCGTAAAAATACATTTGCGCCAGTAAAAACAGGACCTCGTTCGGCAATGAAACGGAAGAAAATTTCTTTATTAGTTATAAGTTCATTTAAGTGATTCATTTTCTAATCCAGATTATAAAAGCTGAGCGCTATTTTTTACAAATTCAATTATATTATTAAAGAAAATTCCAAAGAAAACAACTAAGCCTGCAAGAATAAATACAATAGCAGAATCCATTTTATTAACTTTAATTGGAGTAACAGTATCTTCCGATTTGTTAAAATACATATGTTTTAAAAGTCTCGAGTAATAATAAACTGAAACGACAGTGTTTAATAAGGCAATAATTACAACAGTAATTAAATTTGCATCAATAACCGCAGCAAAAAGATTAAGTTTAGCAACAAAGCCAAATGTTGGGGGAATTCCAGCTAAAGAAACTAAAAATATGGATAATGGAACAGCAAGCAGTGGCGAAGAAAAACCAAGTCCATTAATATCATTAATATTTTCTTTGTAATTATCATTTGAAATTAGCATAATAACATAAAAAGCACCTAAATTCATAAATAGATAAGCCAAAAAATAAAGCATAACAGCACTTATTCCAGCATTAGAAAGTACCGCAAGACCAAGAATTAAATACCCAGCATGTGCAATTGAACTGTAAGCCAGAAGTCTTTTTAAGTTTTTTTGCCATAAAGCTGTCAAATTTCCTAAAGTCATTGTAAATAAAGAAATTACAATTAAAAGGGTTTGCCAATCAAAAACAGTAATCATTTCCCAAAAGCCATTATCATTAACATAACTAACAAAAGTTGAATGTATAAATCTAATTAACAAAGCTAATGCAGCAGCTTTGCTTGCTACAGAAAGGTAAGCAGTAATTGGAAGAGGTGCGCCTTCATAAACATCTGGTGTCCAAAAATGAAAAGGAACTGCTGAAAGTTTGAAGCCTAGTCCAACAAAAATTAGAATTATGGAAAACGATAAAGTGAAAACGTTGATTTGTGTTGTTTGCAATGCTGAATTTATTTCAAATAGATTTGTTGTACCAGTTAATCCATATAATACAGAAATTCCAAAAAGCATAATTCCAGAAGAAGCGGAGCCATAAATTATATATTTTAGAGAAGCTTCACTGTTTCTATCTCGCAGCTTTGTAAAACCCGCTAAAACATAAGATGAAAGTGAAAGTAGTTCAACAGAAAGATAAATTAATATCAAATCAACAGCAGAAACCATTAACATCATTCCGAGAATCATTCCAAAAATTAGTGCATAATACTCGCCAGAGCGTTTATAAATGTCTTTAATTTCTTTGGATGACATTGAGAAGAAAATAACAATAATAGAAGTTAATATAATAACTAATTTGAAATAACTAGAAAATGGGTCAACAGCCACCATTCCACCAGCATTCATTGAAGGTACAGCAAATGCAGAATCAGTTATTCCCATCTTAATTATAACAATGAAACCAGTTATTAATAATCCTATAAGAGATATATAGGGAATTAGTTTTTTGTTTTCGTGAGAAATTAAGTCAAATATAACAACTAACATGAGGAAAACAGCAATTGAAATCTCTGGTAGTATGTTACTTAAGCTTAAATGTAAATTTGCAAAATCCATATTTGGTCGTCTATTTAATAATCTTAATTTTTAATTTAATGTAGTTGCAATAAAATCAACTAATGAATTTACAGATGTAGTCATGATATCCAACATAAAAGAAGGGAAACTACCAAGCACAACTACAATAATTGTTAATGGAATTAACATAGTTAATTCGCGCCCATCAAGGTCTTTCAACTGTTTCCATTTTTCTGGAACAGTTCCAAGATAAACTCTTTGTAAAGTCCAAAGCATATAACCAGCACCAAGTAAAATTCCAAGCATACCAATCATAGTAATAGTTCTAATTGATTCAACTCCAAAGGCACCAACAAAAACCAAAGCTTCAGAAACCCAGCCGCTTAAACCCGGAAGACCAACCGCAGCAAAGAAAGCAACAGTTACAAATCCAGTGTATATAGGCATTTGGTTAGCAAGTCCGCCAAATTCATATAAACCACGAGTATGAGCCCTATCATAAATAATACCAACAATAAGGAAGAGCATTGCAGTAATAGTTCCATGATTGAACATTTGAAAAATAGCACCATTAAAGCCAGTACTAGTAAGTGAAGCCATTCCTAAAAGAACATAGCCCATGTGAGAAATTGATGAGTAAGCAATAAGTTTTTTATAATCCTTTTGAGCCATTGCAGCAAGAGCACCATAAACAATATTTATAACACCAAAGAGACCAATGTACCACATTAATTCTCTTGTTATATCTGGGAATATTGGGAAACTAATTCTTAAAATTCCATAAGTTCCAAGTTTCAAAAGTACACCAGCAAGAACAACAGAAATAGGAGTAGGAGCTTCAACGTGTGCATCTGGAAGCCAAGTGTGGAAAGGGAACATTGGAATTTTTACTGCAAAGGCAACAAACAAACCTATATATGCCATAAAACGCCAGTTATTTGGATTTAATGGAGAAAGAATTCCATCTGTTAAATAACTGCTTTGATCCATTAAAGTAAGCAAGTTAAAAGTATAAGCTTGAGTTCCATCAGCTAGAATTTCTGTAGCACTAAAATACAATCCAATCATCGTAATTAACATAAAAACGCCACCAAGCATTGTATAAATGAAGAACTTAATAGCAGCATATTCCTTACGAGGACCACCCCAAATACCAATTAAGAAATACATTGGTAAAAGCATAACTTCCCAAAATACAAAGAAAAGGAAGAAATCCAAAGATAGAAAAACACCCATAGTTGCAGCATTAAGAAGCAAATACATTGCAAAATAACCTTTTGGTGATTTTTTGATAGTCCAGGATGAAAAGGTTGCAATAAAAAAGATTATTGTAGAAAGCAGAACAAGTGGTGCACTTAAACCATCAACACCAAGAAAATAATCAATTTTTAAAGTCCCAAGAAAAGCAACATCTGGAATTTGAATCCAGCGAACTTTTTCAATAAATTGGAATGAATTAACATCAAATACTCCAGCAGCAGAATAATCAAAATTCAGTATCATAACAATTGCTAATACTAACTGAATGGATGTAACTGCCAGCGTAGTATATTTAACATTATTTTCTGCACTTTTGGGTAAAAGTAGTACTATAATCATTCCTATAATTGGAATGAAAGTGAGAATAGTTAATATTGGAAATCCTTGCATAATATAATTAATCCTTAACGTTTAATTTCTAATTAAAATGGTCTTAATATTAATAAAATAATGATTACAGAAAAAACTACATAAACAATATATGTTTGAACTTTTCCAGTTTGTATTTTTCTTAACGAAAGTCCAACAAAACCACTTATGAAAGCAGTAAAATTGACCAAACCATCAACAATGTATGTATCAAACCAACCAGTAATGTTTGCAATGCCACGCGTTAAAGTAGCTGAATAATTAACTATTCCATCCACAACTGTAGCATCAAACCAAGAGATAAATCTACTTAAATCGAGAAGTCTTTCAACAAATAAGAAACTATATATTTCATCAATATACCACTTATGATATGAAAGATTATAAAGTGGTTTAAGTTTTTCAGCTAATTTATCTGGGTCAATCTTTTTCCACTCATACATTAAAAAAGCTAATAAAATTCCCAAAACAGCAAATATCACAGAAATAATCATTGCTGGATAGTGAACTTTGTGCATAGCGTGTTCGTACATTTCAGAATAAGTAATAGCAGCATTTTCTGAACCGGAACCGTGAACATCTTTATTTAATGAACCTTCAACTTTATGAGCATCACTCTTCATAAAGTCAAATCTTGCTTCTTCTGGAACAACAGATTGAGGAGTTTTTATCCAATTAAAAAACCATCCTTCAGATGGAGCCACAGGGTTTGGAGTGTAAAAAATAAAAATAGATAAAGCAGCTAAAATAATTAATGGAATAGTCATTAATTTAGGTGATTCGTGTGCATTATCAAATTTATGTTGATTTCGTGGTTCACCGTGAAAAGTCATTAAAACTAATCTAAACATGTAAAAAGCAGTCATTAAAGCAACAGTAAATCCAATAATAGGAATCAAATAATGTCCAGTTAAATCAGCAAAAGCCCAAGTCCCAGCAAGTAAACCATCTTTACTTAAAAATCCAGAAGTTAATGGTACTCCCGAAATCGCCAATGTTCCAATTAAAAAAGTAATATAAGTAATAGGCATTTTCTTTTTCAAACCACCCATTTGTCGCATATCTTGTTCGTGATGCATTGAATGAATTACAGAACCAGAACCAAGAAACATTAATCCTTTAAAGAAAGCATGCGTAACAAGGTGGAAGAAAGCAAATTTATAGGCACCAACACCGAGAGCCATAATCATATAACCAAGTTGACTAACAGTAGAGTAGGCAAGTACTTTTTTAATATCATTTTGTGTTAAGGCAATTGTAGCCGCAAAAATTGAAGTTACTGTACCAACAACAGCAATTACTAACATAGCATCTGCAGTTAGTAATGCAAAAATACGAGCAACAAGATAAACACCAGCAGCAACCATAGTTGCGGCATGTATTAAAGCAGAAACTGGAGTTGGACCTTCCATTGCATCTGGCAGCCAGATATGTAATGGAACTTGAGCTGATTTTCCAACTGCGCCCATAAAAACAAGAATTCCAGCAGCAGTTAACCATCCATTACTTCCAAAAGGAACTACTCCATTTGCAATATTTTGAAAAATATCTTGGAAACTAAATGTGTGATAATTTGTGAAAAGGATTAAAATACCAATAAACATTCCAATATCACCAATACGATTAGCTAAAAAAGCTTTCATTGAGGCATCAGAAGCTGATTTTTTTTCATACCAAAAACCAATTAGCAAGTATGAAGAAAGCCCAACTAATTCCCAAAATATGTAAATCATCAATAAGTTATCAGCAATTACAATACCAAGCATTGAAAATGTAAAAATTCCGAGATAAGCAAAATATCTAGAAAATCTTGCATCACCTTCCATATAGGCAATTGAAAAATAATGAACAAGCGTGCTAATTAAAGTAACAACAAACAGCATTATAACTGTTATATTATCTATCATTATTCCGAGATTAATAGATAAATGTCCAATAGAAGGAACATTCCCAAGATCTATCCATGTAAATTGAGTTATAATTATATTGTTAAAATAATTTGTTAATTTTACAACACCTGTAAAAATAGAGAGAAGTAGAGCAACTGTAATAATTCCTACTTCAAATTTATATAATTGTTTAAAACGCTTTCCAAACAATAATACAATAAAAAATCCTATAAGAGGAAGGAAAAGAATTGTAACGGCTAAACTTATTAAATTAGATTCTGACATATAGTTATTCTTTTAAATTATCGATTTCATCAACATTCACGTGACCGAATGTTTTGTAAATATTTAATACAATTGCAAGGGCAATTGCTGCTTCTGCTGCTGCTAAAACTATTACGAAAAGAGCC
>PCUD01000122.1:45587-65807 GCA_002786785.1 Ignavibacteriales bacterium CG18_big_fil_WC_8_21_14_2_50_31_20
CAACTCCCATTAACACTAAAATAGCATTTTTACGTGTTAAAATTGCATAAAGCCCAAATGCAAAAAGAAATGAACTTACAACAAGAAAATGTGTTAAACCAACTTCAATCAAAACATTCCTCTAACTATTCTTGCTCTCGGCGTGCCATTGAAGCCGCACCAATAAGAGCTATTAATAAAAGTATTCCAAGTAATTCAAAAATTAAAACATAATCGGTAATCAAAAGTTTACCAAGTTCAAACGACGTAGTTTGTGGAATTTCGGTGAGCTGAAGTTTCCACTTAGTTCGTGTCATTACTGAAACAAGGGCACCAAGCAGAACTCCAATTCCTATAACTGCTGGAAGAATTTTGGCGGTACCTTTTTTAATTTCAACATTAGTAATATTTGATGTAAGCATAACACCAAATAATAGTAGGATTAAAATTCCACCAATGTAAACCATTATTTGTGTTACAGCTACAAAATCGGCACCAAGTAGAACATAAATTCCACTAACACCAAAAAATGTTGCTAACAAATAAAATGCAGAACGAACAATATTATCAGATGAAACTACCATTAAGGCAGATACTATTGTTAGTGTTGCAAACAAATAAAATATTAAATCGTAAATAGACATAAATTCTTATCAATTATTATTTTTTATTCTTTAATTTCATCATCAGAAGGTTTAATTTCTGATTTTGCTTTATCTTCTGCAGCTTTTTTTGCGTCAGCTTCCGCTTTGGCTTTTGCTGCAGCAACTTTTTGTGCTTCTTTTTCAGCTTGGAATTTATCAAAATTATCTTGCTTTTCTTTAACTTCTGCTTGAGTTAAACTTGCAAAATTATAAACTAAATTATCTCGGTCAAATTCAGAATATTCGTAAATATCAGTCATATAAATTGCTTCTGTAGGACATGGGAAAACACAAAGCTGACAGAAACAACATTTTCCTGTATCAATATCAAATTTTGTAACCCAAAGAGCCTTTTTCTGTCCTTTAGAAGTTGGATCAGGCATATCAGTTGGAATACCTTTTACAGTCTCAATTTCAATACAATTAACTGGACAAGCGGTTGCACATTGCATACATCCAATACAATCGTTATAATTCAGAAAAAGCCTATTACGAGCACGTTCTGGAAGTTTTGCTCTTTCTTCAGGATATTGAAGAGTAACTGATGGAACAAATAAATGCTTCCAAGTAATCTTCATACCAACAAAGACTGTGTACAAACCTTCCCAAGTATTTTTTAAGTAATTTTTTATCATTATTTTTTTAGATTTTCAGACATGAGACTTGTGATGCAAAATTATAAAACATTTATTGTCTTATAATTTTATGTCTAATTTCTCATATCAATTATTTATATCAATAAAATTAAACCAACAATTAATAAATTAAAGAATGCATAAGGAATTAAATATTTCCAGCAAATTGTCATTAGTTGGTCAACACGAACACGTGGTAAAGTCCATCTTAACCACATATCAACAAAAACAAAAAACATTCCTTTACCAAGAAACCAAAATAATTGCTCAATTGGAATTAGCCATTCAATTCCAAGCAAATTACCAAGATATCCAAAAGGGGAATTGTAGCCTCCAAAAAAGAAAATAACAAGTATAGCACCAATCAAAAACATATTTGCAAATTCTGAAAGAAAGAACATTGAAAATTTAATTCCAGAATATTCTGTGTTAAAGCCAGCAACAAGTTCTGATTCCGATTCTGGTAAATCAAAAGGAGTTCTATTGCTTTCTGCAAGTGTACTAATAAATAAAATTATAAAAGCCACAAACATAAAGGGAACTAAAAGTATTTTTCCAATACCTAAAACTGGACCTCCAAAAATTCCCCAATTCCAAAATTGACTTGTTTGTGCTGTTGTAATATCACCAAGACTTAGTGTACCATATAGCATAATCATTGTTAAAACAACAAGTGCTGTAGGAATTTCATAGCTAACAATTTGAGCTGCCGAACGTAACGAGCCATAAAGTGAGTATTTATTATTTGAAGCCCAGCCTGCCATTAAAATTCCAGCAACAACTGCTCCCGAAAAAGCGAGCACAAAATAAATTCCAACATCTGCATTTGAACCAATAAATATGCTTGTAAATGGAAGCATTGTATAAGTAATTAAGGTTGTAACAAAAACCACATAAGGTGCAATGTTAAAAAGTGCTTTATCGTTAGCAGATGCAACAATATCTTCTTTTTGTAACAATTTTAGAAAATCAGCAAGAGTTTGAAGAACACCATGCCAGCCAACTCGCATTGGGCCAAGTCTATCCTGCATGTGAGCCGATACTTTACGTTCTAACCAAACTGCAAAAAGAACAAAAACAACAATAAAAGCTAATACAGGAACTGTAGCTAATATATAAGCTACAATTTCACTACCAAATATTTCAATTAAATAATTTTGCATTTATCTGTCTATTTCTCCTAAAACAATATCTAAACTACCAAGAATAGCAACTACATCGGCTACTAGGTAACCTTTTGCCATTTGACCAATTGCTGATAAAGAAACAAAAGAAGGTGCACGAACTTTAACGCGAGCAGGATTTACACTGCCGTCGCTAACAATAAAATATCCTAATTCACCTTTTGGTGCTTCAACTCTGTGATAAACTGTTCCAACTGGTGGCTTTACTCTTCTTGGAATTTCTTTTGACACATCACCATCTGGAATTTGATCAATTGCTTGTTCAATAATTCTTAAACTTTGCTCAACCTCTTGAACACGAACGTAATATCTATCCCAGCAATCACCAACAGTTCCAACTAAACCTTCACCAACTGGAATTTCAAAATCAAAACGGTCATAAATTGAATAAGTATCGTTTTTACGTAAATCGAATTTAACGCCACTTCCACGAAGGTTTGGACCAGAAAGTCCAAGATTTATTGCCTCTTTAGCCGGACAAACGCCAATATTTGCTGTTCGTTCAATAAAAATTTTGTTAAATGTTAGAAGATTATTTAATTCAACAACTGTTGGACGAAAATAATTTATAAATTCTTTTGTTTTTCTTACAAAATCTGGATGAATATCATGCGAAAGTCCACCAACCCACATATAATTATATAATAGTCTTGCACCACATGTAATTTCAAACAAATCAAGAATTTTTTCGCGGTCGCGAAATAAATAAAGAAATGGGGTAAATGCGCCTAAATCCAATCCAAAAGTACCAAGTGCAACAAGATGGGAAGCAATGCGTTGAAGTTCGCCCATAATTACACGAATATATTCAACTCTTTCTGGAACTTTAATATCCATAAGTTTTTCAACAGCACCAACATATCCAAAATTGTTATACATTGAAGCAAGGTAATCCATTCTGTCGGTATATGGTACAACTTGGGCGTAGGTCATTGCTTCGGCATGTTTTTCAAAACAACGATGTAAATAACCAATATGTGGTTTTACATCGTGAACAACTTCACCATCTAATACAAGTTCCAATCGCAACACACCGTGAGTAGAAGGGTGTTGAGGACCCATATTTAATATCATTTCTTCAGTTTTCATATTTAGTATCAAGATATAAGATTTAAGAACTGAGATAGACAAAAATAAGATATGTGAGACGCAAGTTAAAGAATTTCTTGTGTCTTAATCCTTATATCTGATTATCTAAACTTTTCTTAAATCCAAATATCATTTTTTCAATTTCTTCAATATTAATAATTAAATTATTTAATGTATCTTCATTTATAAAATCTAAGTAAAATGCCAAATATACATGTGTTTCTAACCATTGGCAATATCTAAAAATCTTTATCTGTTGTTCTTCCAGCTCCTTCAGCAATATTTGAAGGAATCGAATTACTGCTCGTTTTATCTGTGATGATAATGCAAATACACCTTCCTATTTTATAAGCATCATTTTTTTTACTGAGCTAAACTCACCAGCTTGGAGTTTATAGATGTAAACTCCACTTGGTAAGTTACTTGCATTAAATTTAACTGAGTATTTACCGCTGGATTGATGTTGGTTAACCAACTGATTTACTTCTTGCCCAAGTGCATTATATACAACTAAATTAACAAAACCATTTTTTGTTATTTGATAACTTATCTGTGTCGTAGGATTAAACGGATTTGGGTAATTCGAACTTAGAGCATATTCTTTAATTATTTCAGTAATTTCCATTTCTTCATCATCATTTGATTTCCACATTAAGCCAGTACCATTTATAGATGCTTTTAATGAGTGAACAGAAACCTGATTGCTACTATCAACAGCAACTACATCATAAGAGTATGTGAAAATATCATCAAATTTACCAGGCTTATTAACATCATTATCTATCCAACTTTGAGGGGAAGAACTCGTTTGTGTTAAGGTAGTGACATAAACCCAACCTGTTTCATCTTCAATTTTTCGATATATTTTATACTCTTTCATATCAGGTTCCTCATTTCTATTCCAAGTTAACTTAGGATGGTCACCAACCCATGTAGCAGTTAAGTTTTGAGGCTTTGAAGGTTTGCCTGCATATGGTGTAGTAAAATACAAACTTATACCGTAGTTCAAACTAGTCTTGTATTTAACTTCCATAGTAAAATCCATACTAGTACTATTTGTAGACCTAGGATTACTTTTTGGTGAAAAAACATCATTAAACTCTAGATCAAAGGCATCCTCAGTATCACCACCAGCTGAGTTTTCGTGATAATATGGTGCAAAGCAACCGTAACTTCCGCTTAAATAATTCATTTCATCATCTGAACCAGTTGGATTTGGTGTAGTACGTGTTAGTGTTTCGGTCGTAAAATCTTTTACAAAATTCCAATTACCATCTGCACACTCAACATCTATAGTTGGTGCCCAGTCATCATTGGTTACATGGTAAACATAAATACCTTCATCACCAGCTTTATCATGAGGACTTAATTTCTTCCGATATTCAATTATAAAGAATTTATTTGTAGAAATAGGAATTTTTAATGCTTTATTAGTAGTCATATAGTCCGATAACCAATAGAAACAATTTGTACTTCTTGTTACATAAGACATCCAACCTAAACGTTCTCGTTCCCAAGCACACATACCTCTATCATCATTCCAAAATGGAGCCCCAGTCATTAAACCTAAATTAGAGATTCCATTTATATGCATACCACCCAATAAATGATGACCAATCTCATGGGCTGTCACATACATTGAATAATCTCTGCCATAAATACCACCTCTCTGCATTGTTCCACCGCCAATGCTTGAATAATCAACTATTTGAACTCCATCAGCATCAATTGTGCTGCTTAAATCAAATACTGAAATTCCTGTATAATACCAATTTGACATAGTTATATTCCTATAAACCATAATGATAAAGTCAACTTTACCATCACTATTTGAATCATAATCAGAATAATCAACATACGGGTCAATTTTTGTTAATACTTCATAGTTTGCTTCACCAACACTACTATATGCACTTTCATTATAGTCTGTTGTTACTAACGAGTCATAGACATCGCCAATTACTTGAAATTGACCATTAGACATTTCATTATAATATTGAGATAAATTATTCCATGAATAACTTCCATTTGCTACAGGATTTACATAAGTATTTGCCCATGTTGGGTATGTATCTACTGGCCAAGAGCTACTAGACGCAGTATCATCTTTAAACTGAGCAAAAACAACTAATACTTTTAAAGTGCTAATTGGTGAAATAGTTGCTGTACCAGCTGTAGTTCCACAACCATCACCATTTGAAGGGTAAACGCATATTGTCAAAAATGCTAGGAACATGAATATACTCAAAATAGTTCTTTTTATTGATTTCATAATTAGCTCTTAATTTTAATATTTTATTTGATGAGTAACATCTGTTTTGTAATCGTTTTTTCATGTGTAACCAATTGATAAAAATATGTTCCACTTGAAAGGTTTAAATTGTTATTATGAGCAGAGAAACTTATCTCGTGATAACCTTGGTCTTGATTTTCATTAACAAGTTCTACTACTTCATTACCCAATATGTCAAAGACTTTTACCTTAACTTTTGTTCTTTTTGATAAATAATAACTTATAATAGTAGTAGGATTAAAAGGGTTAGGATAGTTCTGATTGAGTTGAAAGGTAGCACTATTTTGTATTTCATCTTCAACTGAAACTATAGTTCCATACTGCTTTCCATTTATTATTACACCAGTTAATGGCCTAGTTGGTGATTCTGCCCAAATTCCAATAACACCCCACCTATCAGCAATAGTTTCAATTAGGAAAAGTTCCGAATATTCAACTATTTTTATGGCTACAGTATCAATGGGGATAGAATAGAATGAAATTATTACCCAACCTGAATCAATAATATGTGCATTACGCAAACCAGGGGAAATTAACCAATCTGCATACTTATAAGATTTGTAAAAACTATGTGTTGGCAACTCTAAACTGTCAATAGCTAATTCCTCATCAGTATTTCCATCATTATCAACATCATATACATCCAGAACAAAAGAATTACCCGTTACATTATCATTTCGCTCCCAATAGGTACCAAAACCTTCAATATCATAAAAATCATTGCTCCAATGAATTTTCTTATAGTATTGTTTATTGTTAACAATAGTATCAGAAACTATTCTAGTAGTTCTAAGCTGCCCAGCAACATGTCCACCAAAAGAATCGTAACCAAAATCATATTGCCAAACATCACCAACATGTAAAGGATTATATTCGTGCTTTTCTTCTGAATATTTTATTTTAAAATTATCTGAGACGGAATCCAAAACTTTAAATTCAACTTGGGCAAATATTTGTTGTGAACTAATTATAACCAATAGTATTATTATCTTTTTCATTTTTCTAGTCTGATCTTGAATCTTTTGTCTAAAATCTAACTTCTCATATCTAAATCTAATAAGGAATTCTCATTCCATCATAGAATTCTGGATTTTCGTAATCTTTTCTTAATGGGAAACCTTCCCAATCGTAAGGCATCAATATTCTTGTTAAATCTGGATGATTAAGGAAAATAATTCCAAACATATCGTAAGCTTCACGCTCATGCCAATCGGCAGAATGCCAAATGTTTACAACTGATTCAACTTCTGGTTTATCTCTCTTTGTTGAAACTTTTAAAGTAAATTTGTGTTTTAGATTTAATGAATCTAAATGATAATATACAGAAAGGGTACCACCATTGGAAGAAACCGAGCCATCTTCATTTGTCGTTTTTTCAGCGTTATTGTCATCAACTCCCGAAAGATTCATTAAGTTATCAAATTGTAACTCATTTGAATCTCTCAAAAACTGAGAAATTAAATTGATTTGTAAAGGTTCAACAGAAATTATTGGCTCTGTTGGAACATTAGAAACCATTTCTAATATTGCTTCACCAAAATTATCTTTCAATAAATTATATATTTCTTCAGCAGTCATTAGGCAATCTTTTTGGTTTTAGTTCTTATTGTTTCTGTTCTAATTTTTTCTTGTAATTTTAATAGTCCTTCAAACAAAGCTTCAGGACGAGGAGGGCAACCTGGTACATAAACATCAACTGGAATTATTCTATCAATTCCTTTCAAAACATGATAACCGTGTTCCCAATATGGACCGCCAGTATTTGCACAACTACCCATTGAAATAATGTATTTTGGATCTGGCATTTGTTCGTATAACCTTTTAATACGCGTTGCCATTTTTAAGGTAACTGTTCCAGAAATGATTATTACATCTGCTTGTCTTGGAGTAGGGCGGGGCATAACTCCAAATCTATCAAAATCGTAATTAGAAGCAGATGCAGCCATCATTTCAATTGCACAGCAAGCTAATCCAAAACTTAATTGCCACAAAGATGATAAACGTGCCCAGTTCATAACATCTTCCATTTTAGCTACAACAATATTGCTATCATTAAATTCTTTATCGAGTAAACCCATAATAACTACTTTGTTTCCTGAATTTCTTTAGGTTTTGAAAAATTTTTAAGATTTGGGATAATTGGTTTTGAACGCTCCCATTCCAAATCTCCTTTGCGCCATTCGTAAATCATTCCAATAAAAAGAACTATTAAAAAAATTGCTCCAACAGAAAACCCGTAAAAACCAAAATCTCTATAGTTTAGCGCCCAAGGGAAAAGCATAACAATTTCAACATCAAATATTAAAAATATTAATGCAACAACATAAAAACGTATATTAAATTTTTGCCAAGATGAGCCAATTGGATTTTCACCACATTCGTATGTTAAAAGCTTTTCTGCAGTGGGTCTTTTAGGTCTGACTAAGTATGCCATAAATATAGCTATACCAACAAATACAATTCCAACGAGAAGGAAAATGAAAACTTTACCAAATTCTGTAAGCATAATACCTTTTTTAAAATGATTTCCAAAAATACTGAATACCGTAAAACAATGTCAAGAAATAAATACCTTTTTGTTTTTTTTAAAGTTGATTTATAAAATAAAAACGCATAAAATGTCTTATTATAAAAAGATGATACAATCTTTAAAAGTTTGGATATTAGACAAAAACACTGTATCTATTTTAGAAAAATCATCTTTTTGATGTCACTCCAATTTTCTGAGGAAATTCTGTAAAAATAAATTCCAGAACTAACTTTTTGATTGAAATTATTTTCACCATTCCAAGTTATACTTTTTCGTCCTTTTTCCTCAAAATTATTGACAAGTGTTTTAACTTCTTGTCCGAGTATATTGTATATTTTTAGTTCTACTTTTCCACTTTTTAACAAATCGTATTTAATTATTGTACTAGGATTAAAAGGATTTGGGTAATTTTGACTCAAACTATACTCTGTAATCATTTGGTTATTCTCAAAATCATCAACTGAAACTGGATATGATTCCTCAAGGAAATACTCAAGAATAAATTCAATATTATTTTTCAAATCGTTATTATTATATATATAAGCTCTTCCGCTTAAGTAAATAATTTGTCCGCCATTTTCTTTGTAATATCCACCAAAAGGGGGTTTATTCCAAACACCAATTCCAACTGGCTTACCGTGACTTGCGGTTTCGGTGAACAACAATTTGCTGTTTTCATTTGTTAAAGTCGTATCAAAAATAGCACTTAAGTATTGAGACGTTTTCAATGAAATTGAATCCATATTTTCGAAAACTGAAATGCAATTTGCAATAATTGCATTTGCTGGCTCAATCCATGTAATTCCCAAACGTTCTAACATTTCGTTATTTATATAATTTCTTCCATTTTTTACCAAAAAAACGAGATTTCCGCCTTGCTTAACGTAATCCAAAATAGGCGTTAATTTCCAAATATTTAACTCTAACGAATTGTTTTCGCTAGTCCAAATAACTGTGGAATAATTTAATAAAGTATCAATTGGAATTGCTCCATGTCCATTTGGTGCTGGTAAATTGGATGGATATCCGTTGTTCGGTTCAGCAAAAACATCCCAAAATGAAATATTATAATTTCCCCAAAAAGCTTTATTTTGATAAGAATCAACAGCACCTAGAATACTAAAAGGAAATCCATTAACTAACAAAATGCCTTTATTGAATATATTTGGAATATTATTTGGCTTCCCTGGAGTTGGGACTTTTGCAATTTGCCAATTTTCATCGCCATCATTTATTCTTTCATATGAAAAATCTTCAGTTTGTTTTCCAAAAGTTATTGAGCTAATTACAGTTGTGTCGTTTTCAAAAATGCTAAAAAGTCCTATTTCTTCTCCAGTATCGCTAAGTTTTATGCTCAAGTGGTTTTCACCTTGCTCAGTTGTTCCATCAGCCCAAAGTAATAAATGACCCTTTGCGGGAATTGTTGTTTTTTCAGCATTTGTACTTGCAATTAAGTGTTTTGTGGGATTTGATAGTTTATCTGAAATATACAATCCAGCAATGTTTATTGGACTATCGCTTGCATTATAAATTTCAATCCAATCATCATTTTCGCCAAATTCATCTTTAATTGTATTTTTATTATCTGCTTGGAATTCGTTAATAAATAATAAATTATCATAGTTTGGTTTATTCGCACCTCCTGGAGAGCCACCAAAATTATCGCTTGCTTTCCAATTTGTGGCAATTAAGTTTTCACCCAAAGGGTCTCTAAATTCTAAAGATTTTCCATTTCCATCAGCTTCTGTTGGCCAAATGAATTTATTACTGTAACTTACAAAATCAATTTCCTTTCCAAAAACATCAATTAGCTGAATGTTTCCCCACGTATTTGGCAAATTAGCGTCGCTCCATTGATAAGCTAAAAATCCCATGTTTTCATAAACGGATTTATCTTTTACAATAATTTGATATTCTTTTGGACCTATAAACGAATTACTTGGAAATTCAAAATCAATTGCACCTTTAATTTTTATTCCAGAAGTGGTAATATTTTCGTTGCTTGTGTTATAAATTTCAATAAATTCGTAATTATCGCCATTTGCTGGATTGTAGTGAATTTCATTAATTATTAGCGGTTCAAAAATTCCAGTAAATTGTTTTGCACCCAAATCGGCAATAGTTCCGTCATCATCTAATTCAGTAGTCGGATTTCCACTATTTATTGCTGGCGAATTGGCGTTTAATATAAAATTGTTTGTTAAAAGAGGATTTGCATTAATATTGCCTGTTCCTTCCAAAACAGTTGTATTTGAAAGCGAATAATTAACAGTCAGTTTTGACAAATTATCAACAAAAACTGGGGAAGTGATTGAATTTGCAAAAATCGAATTTACAATTTCTGCATTTCCACCACCGGCTCCAATATTTTTCTCAAAACTTGCAACACCAATATCACATCTCAAAAAAGTATTTCTATCAACAAAAGCGAAAGAGGAATCGTCTTTAATTCCAACACCTTGAGCACAATTTGCAATTATATTGCGTTTCATATTTACGGTTGAAGCTTGTCCAACAGAAATTGCCTTGTCGTTAATATTAAAAATCTGGTTGTTCTCAATAAGTAAATTTTTGGAACCTTCACCAATATCAATTCCGTCACTATTAAAACCATAAAAATTATATATTTTATTTCCTCTAATTATGCCGTTTGTAATTTGGTCGTAATCAATCGCGTCAGAATCAATTTCACTATTTCCTCTAAAATCACAATTTTCTACTAAAGCAGATTCGGCATATTTTATGTTAATTAAATCAGAAATTTCTTCGGAATGAAGTGTACAATTACGGACAATTGCATTTCCATATTGGATAAAAATAGGAAATGGAGCATCCAAAATAGTTGTATTTTCGATAGTTATATCAGATTTGTAGCTTGAAATTGCTCCCATTTGATTTGGGAGAATTTTTCCATTTGTAGCTCCAATTAACTTAACATTGTCAATTAAACATTGACCAGAAGCGTTTTCGAGATAAATGATTCCCCAATTATTAAAACCCGAAGTTTCATTTGGTCTAATAATTATTGGTCGTTCCAAAGTTCCATTCATTTGTAAAATTCCATTTACAACCAAATTTGCTTCTGCTGGCATTAAAAGCTCAACTCCAGGTTCAAAAGTTAAAGTAATTTCAGAATTAACTGTAACATTACCTTTTGCAATATATGGCGAGCCAGAAGTTGTTAAAGTCGTATTTTCAGAAACAATTGAAGGCAAAACGCTTGCGTTATCTTCTTCAAAAACAGCGGTAATAGTAGTTGTACCAGATCTTGTTGGAATATAATTTGTAACTTGTGATAAACTATCGTCAACTCCAAGCCATTTTGCAAATTTGAAACCAACTTTTGGAATTGCTTCAATTTTTAATGGAATATATCGAAAATACTCTCCAGTAAATCCATCATTTACTTTTATATCGCCAAGATAAATCGCTCCAGCATCGGGAGCTGAAAGATTAAATGTTAATGTTTCAACACCAGTTAGACTATAAAAATCGAGCAGACTTTGTTTCATATATTGTGGACGTTTCTCGGCAAATTCGCGCATTATTTCAACTTCCATATTCCAAGTATCCATATCTGGAATTGGTGGATAGCCATAAATTGGAGTTGTATCATCATCCCATCTATCAATATGATAAACCATTTCGGCACTAATTTGGTTTTTAAGACTATCAACAATTCCAACAACACGTTCTTTTTTGAAAATTGTATTTAAATAAGTGGCAAAACGTTGAATAAACTCATTTTTGAATTCATTATTTTCAAAAAGTTTTCTAAAAATAAAAGTTGAATAAGGGGCTTGATCATATAAAAAATCCAAAGTATTGTTGGAATAATGAGAAGAAAAGCTTGGGGCACCAAATCCATAATCAGAATCGAGGAAAATATATCGCCATTTACCGTTTTCAGATTTTTCCTTCCACCATTTTGAATTTGTGTAAGGCCAGTTTACATTATCGCAATATATTTCGGTTATTAGATAATTCATAACTTCGTTTACATCAATTTGTGATTTTACATAATCCCATTTTTCTTTTATGTTCATGCTATTTGTTGATAAATAACTTTGAAGAGCGTAATATTCATCCGCACTTCCTTCAACAACATTTGGTAGTGGAGAAAATTCATATTCTAAATAATCAACATTTTTTGGGTCAATATTGTGATGAGCAATTAGATAATTATCATCCAATTTTTCGCGTAAATTATAAATTCCCCAATATTTTCCATTAATATAAGTTGCTGCTGGTCTATAAGCCTGGCAATCCAAATCCATTTTATTTATTACAATTGTATGTTGAAGCGCGTCGCGAAACATTGTGTGACGGTTATCTTGCGTTCCAGAATTACGCAAATAAAGTGAAATATAATTTTCAAACGGTCTGTTTGCAAAAATTGGATAGTCCATTACTTCATCGCCAAATTTATTATCAGTCTCAATAGTTAGCGGTTTTTGTGGATATTTGAAAGAAGCCTGACCAGTTAATCTTAACCCAGCATCTGCTTCAAAAGCTTTCTCACCATTTTTTTCAAAAAGTTGAACATTTACTGGAACCTCGCGTGATTTTATTTGGTTATCATAAATTCCAATTTCTTTATCAAACAAAGTTTCTGGAAATGCAGTTAATGACAAAATAGCCAAATTTTGTGGTTCATCAACAAAATATGCTCGTGTAATTATTTTACTTGGAAGTTTATCATTTTCAAAAACTCTGACTCTTAAAGTCGTTGTTTTGCTAATATTTATAGGAGTTTCATATTTCAAAGATGTACTTTTTGGCATTGAGCCATCCAAAGTGTATCTAATTTCCGCTCCAAAATTTGCAGAAATGTTAATATTTTGAACACCAGAATAAATTCCAGAAACTAACGAAACATTAGGATTATTTGAAAACTCGGTACTTAAAGTCCCATTTGTCAAATTACTTTTGTTAGCTGTTGATTCGCCAAAATAATTCCATTCATTTCCTCCATTGGGGTTCCTTCCAAAAGAAACATCGGGAATTTGAACTCCAAATATGACTGAATCAATCATAATCTGTTCGGGTGAAAACAATCCAAGTTCTTCACCATCTTTGCTTAAACTAAAATTTGTGTGATAATAATTGCTACCAACCGAAGGGTAAGAATCAAATCCATCAGCCCAAAATAATAAAAAACCTTTGCTCGCGATTATTGTACGATCGGGAATTCTCCATTTTGTGGGATTTCCAAGATTATCGGTTAAGTAATAACCTCCAATATTTATTGACGCGGTTGAATCGTTATAAATTTCAATCCAATCGGAATATGCATCAAAATCAACAATTTCTGGTGTGGAAGTAACATTTGACGCCATAAACTCGTTTATAAATAGGCTTTGTGCGTTAAAATTGCCAGTTACGAAAAATAGCACTGCAAAAAATATTGCTCCAAAAGTGTCGTTTGTAAAAAGCATTTTGTTTTTAGATTTCATTTTAAACTCAATTAAATACTGAGTGTGAAATTAAGGAATTTGGATAACAAAGGTTTGGGAAATATTTTAGAGAACTGTGTTAACTTTTAGTTGTTAAAAATTTCAGTCCTTCGAGGTTTTTAGAAGCCTCGAAGGACAAAACAATGGTTTCATAATTTTGTTATACTAAACCTGATTCTTTAAGATACTTTGTTTCGGCAACAAAAACATTGTAAATATCATCAAAACTGAACAGTTTGTTCTGTTTAACAATGGCTTCAAATTGAACAAAAGAACAAACATCTAATGCACTTACTACAGATTCTTGTCCTTCATAAATTGAAGGAATATTTTCATCTTTTAAATGAGCTATTACTCTATTATCTTTTACAAAACCATTTTCTTCTAAATATTTAAAAAAGTAATTAAGAATTATTTTGATTTCTTTAATGGTTAGTTTTTTTTGTACTTTTTTACTAAGATTCTGATATACAATCCATTTCGCATCTTTTATGCAATAACTTGGTTTATTTTTTTCAATTTTACTACTGCGTTTGCAATCTAAGACACTTATTTCGCTACGCCTATTTTTAATAATTTTGTTGGCAAATATATTTTTTGCAGAAACCTCGTTCTCAGCCAAAAAAACATGCTTAAATACCCTCTTTTTTTCAATGTATTTAATATGAAAATAATTCATCTGAACCTCCATTTTCATTATTAATTACACTAAACAATTGATATCGTTTGCAATTGGTAATACTTTTCATTTTTCCTCCAAATTTGATGTAGACTATCATTAATTAAATTTTCTACAAAAAATTCAGAAGACGTTTTTAAATAAAATTATTTTAATATTTTTATTATTTTCATTCTACCATGAACCCTGATAGGCAAATAGTATTCTTCACGATTATCAATTATTTCATCAAATACATACTTTGAATTAGTCATATCAAGCAAAAGTTTTTTCCCTTTAAAATTACCTTTTTCATAAAGTCTTACTATAAATTTAGGTGGATTTTTTCTTTTTAATACTTTGTTTTGACTAATCATACACTTTACAATATTAACATCTATTGTCCCACGAATTGTATAAATGTCATCTTTTTTTGAAATATTAGTAATATTTAATACATCTTCTTTTTTCATTTTAATAATCCTATTTATTACGAAAATAGATTAGCAACCCATTGTTCTGCCTCTATTGAATAATTATCGCAATTTAAAACAAATTCCTGTCCTCGACTAACAGTTTGGAGTAATGTATGGTTTTCTTGTTCTTGCCATCTGTTTAGATCGTTGTGGTAACTTAATTTCGATATATCATTTTGTGGATATATCCATTTAGGAAGTTTCCAACGAGTTAGTTTAAACTCATCTGCTGTTAATTGTCGGTTAATTGAAAAATTTTCAAAAACTCCAGCACCATCAATACCCTTGTCTTTTAGGCTTGGAATGTCGAGTTTCTTTTTCCCTAAATATAGTGTGTTTGAATCATTAGTTCCTTTGTAAAAATGTGGGTGATAATTTGCCCACTTATATTTTTCTTTATCTAAAGTATCTACTTTTAAAATTTTCTCAATTTGTAACCATCCCCAAATTATATGTTTAGAGGAGTAATTTGGGTCAAATTTCCATTTCCCATTTCCCATTTTCAGTGATTATGCTTCGAAATAATCCAAAAAACAAAAATAAATCGCCAATAGTAATGTTTTGATTTTCCAAATGTTTTTGTGATGCACCAAGTTGTCCAAAAATCGGTTGCCAATTGTCTTCACGAGGCAAACTATTTTTATTAATATCAGGGTCTAAGTGTGCGAAATAATATGCCTTTTTTTTCTCTTTTGTAAGTTCTTCAACTATTTGCCCTATGTTATTATTTTCCCATAAAATTTTCTTATAAGTAATTTTTGAATTTTTATCAGGAATTGGTAAAGACAATATTTTACCATCTGGAAAAATTGGACTAGGAACACCTCCAGAGATTGAATCAAATCCTTTACGGCTTATTATTATTTTCATTTTCCCTTACTCCAAGAAGAATCTTCTTTTGGCCAATTAGATGGGCGTGCAATTAGCCCTTTTTGTTTTTGTTTTGAGATAAAATATTTAAAATTATTTATAACTTCTAATGAAAAGTTGTTCCTATGTCCACGTCCAACAATTAGAGCTTCTAAATTATATTTATGTGTATTTTTTGCTTTGGAGCCGAAATAATAAAAATTGGTTGAATTCAAAACATTTTTACCACTTAAATCGCTTCTTTTAGTTGCAGGATTTTCTGTCTCACTTTTATTTTTGGAATGCATGGAGCGTTTTTGTTTAAAATTGCCATTTGATAAGGGTTCGTAGATATTATCACCACTTTTGTGTATGACAGTATTTTTTTCGAAATCAGGTATTTTCTTAATAAAGCGTTTATCCTTGTAATAATCAGAAAAAGATAATATCTCAGTAACCTCCATCGCATAGACTATTTTATTGCAAGTTGCCTTAGAACTCAATCCTACAATCCAATCGCCTTTATCTGCTGTTCTCCGAATTACTGGTTTGCAGTCTGCTAAAGTACAAAAGCCCCAAAATGGATTATGAGAAAAACCAGTATCATTCGCAATAATGTAAGAATATAACTTCACTTTACCCCCAAACTTATTCACATTACAATATTATAACAAGAAATAAATATTTTTCTCTATCGTCATAAGTCATTTAGTTTTTCAATAATATCATCTAATTTGTAATAATAAATCATTTCCCATAAATATTCACACTTTGCATTTCTTGAATTAAAAACTAAAAAAATAGATTTAGATATCCAAATACAATTTCTAACCAACCACGCCAAATTTTTTCACTTCGTGTTTTAATCTTCCATTGAGTTTATCTTTTTCTACTTCAAGATTAAATTTTATTTGAAGATTCAACCAAAAATTTTCAGTAAGTCCAAAAAACTCTGATAATCTTAATGCTGTATCTGCCGTAATAGATCTTTTTCCTAAAACAATTTCATTTATTCTTCTTGGAGGAACATTTATATCTTTTGCTAAACGATATTGTGAAATTCCCATTGGGCTAAGAAACTCTTCAAGCAAGATTTCCCCAGGATGAATGGGACTAATTTTATTATTCATAATATTTAACCTTTGTGATAATCAATAATTTGTACGTTATAAGCATTGTCTTCTATCCAACTAAAAATAATTCTCCATTGATTATTTATTCTAATGCTATGTTTCCCTGACATTTTGCCTGATAATTTTTCAAGTCTATTTCCTGGTGGAATCCTTAAATCATCAATTTTCCCAGCAGCATCAATTATAAGTAATTTTCTATATGCAATCTTTAGAATAGAAGGCGGAAATTTTTTAACCGCTTTACGATGAAATAAATCTTCTGTGTATTTGTCTAAAAAACTTTTAATCATATCAGTTATAATAACGCAAGTCGTTATGAAAGTCAAGAAAATATTTTACTAGCTGGGTTCAATACAATAAATTGAAAAAGATATTATTAATTTAATAGATTCTTTTTACACAAAAAACAAACCTCCGCCATCGTAAAGAAAATCATTCCCTAAATTTATTATTTCAAATTTAAGGTGTTCAAGATATTTGATAAGTTTTTCACCATCTTGATGTTTAGTAACACTACCCATGAAAAATATTTTATTATTCTTAATTCCATTAGTCCCGCCTACGAAGCCATTTTTATGGTCAACTATTTTAATTTCATCAGGAGCAAAAAAGAAAACATTACAACCGAGATTTGTCAGTTCTTTTTCAATCCCTTTATCAGAAGTAATAAAATATTTATCTTTTAAATGAGTTAAGCTACAACGGGTATATGCTTGTGGAATATTTAGAAATTCCTTTTCAATGTTTGTTTCCAATACTTTTTTATCGGTAAATCCAGATTTATGAATTAAATATTTTTCAGTACTTAAACAATTGTATTGTACACTGTCTTTAAGTTGATTGCCAACATTCGAATTTCCAATTTGAAAATTAACTTTATGTTTGTTCAAAAAATCAAAAAGCGTAGTTGGTGAGTTGGGTGCAATTATTAGATTTAACTTATCTTGATAGATAAAAATATCAGGATGCCCCGAAATTGAATTGTAAGTTATACCTTCAGATTTAAATAATAGAATATCATTCACATAATTACTTAGTGAATTGATAACACTTTTGGGAGCTCTATAATCAATTATTGCTAACATCTATCTGATATTTTCCAAAACTTGGATCACCAACAAATTTTACTTTAATACCTTTTGCTAAAAGTTGATTCTTGTTTCTCCCTTTATAACCAACAGCATAATTTAACTGCTTGTTATTAACTTTTATAATTAAATTTTTTGATTTCGCTCCATTGAGGTTTTCAAAAATAATTTCATTCCAAATTTCTGTCATAACCATCTCCTTAAATGATGGATGAAAAGGACCAGCTATAAGAGATTTTCCATCTACTAATTCTTCTGAAGGATGCAAACCTACACGAAGAATTGTAATATTATTCTTTTCAAAAGTTCTCAAAATTTCTTTCGACCAACTAACAGCATCTTCAAGCGAAAGTGGTTGATAAATACCATTATTATACAGCTTTTCGAGTGCAGTTCCTTTTATAACAAGAGTTGGATATATTCGTGTGCTATTTGCACCAAGTTCAACAATATCATTAGCCGTTTGCGTTGCCGTTTCAAAAGTATCTTCTGGCAATCCAATCATCATTTGTAGTCCAAGTTTAAATCCGTAATCCAAGATTAACTTTGAAGCATTTTGGATATCTTTAAAACTATGACCTCTTCCAGATTTAATTAAAACACTATCATTTGTAGATTGAGCGCCAAGTTCAATTGTTGTAACTCCATATTTTTTAAGCAATTCTAATCTTTTTACATCAATGTAATCTGGTCTTGTTGAAAGTCGGATGCCAGAAATTCTATTAGTTTTGATAAATGTATAAGCTTCTTTTAAGTATTCTTCTTGTAATTCAAAAGGTATTCCAGTAAAACTTCCTCCAAAAAATGCAATATCAATAATTCTATTGTCATCCATAGTTGCAAGATTAGTTTCAACTATTTTAGATATTTCATTTGGCTTAGGTATTAGGTTCAATCCAATTATTTTGGACTGATCGCAAAACACGCATTGATGTGGACATGCTAATTCTGGAATAAATATTGGAATATTTGAATATCTTAATGTGGATTGCATAAATACCATTTTTTCTAAATCTGACTCTAAACTTACAAAAAACTAAGTTATCTGAGAAAAATGATTATTATCTTTGACAGCAAGATTTTAGAAAAAATGAGTTAAAAATGAAAAATATCATTATTTGGTTATTATTAATAGCCCTAGTTTCCTGTTCGGATAAAAGCGAAGTTAATTACGAAATATCATCAGTAAATTTATTAAAAACAGTCTCATATCTATCAAGCAAAGAATTGCAAGGAAGACTTGGTGGAAGTAAAGAATATTTTGAAGCTGCAAATTTTATGGCAAAAGAGTTTGCTGAAATTGGATTAATACCATTTAACAAAAATTCATATTTCCAAAATCTAAAAGTTGAGTATAATCAAATATTGCCGAAAGCGGAATTTTCTCTTTACAAAGATAGAAATTTTGTTAAAAAATATAATCTTGGTAAGGATTATGTTTTCAGAGGATTTTCGGGTGCTGGTGATATTAATGCCCAAGTGGTTTTTGCTGGTTACGGAATTTCAATTCCAGAATATGACGATTACAAAAATGTTGATGTAAAAGGTAAAATTGTTTTAGCTTTTAAGTATAATCCAAGTTGGAATTTGGAAGGAGTAAAATGGTCAAGCAGTTTGCCGCGTGAAAAAGCGCGAGTAGCACTTGAACACGGAGCAATTGGGATTATGTTTGTTTCATTCCCAAATGATGAAAAACCTCAAGAACCAATTGGAAGCACAATGCACGGAAATGGTGAGCAAGTAAATATTCCACAAATTCATATTAATTTGCCAGTCGCAAACGAATTTATTGAAGGAAGTAAATACACACTAAAAGAGTTGCAGACGAAAATCGATTCTGAAAAGACCAGTCTTTCGTTTGCATTAAAATCGGAAGCAAAAATATTTGTAGAAACAGAATATGTAAAAGAAAAAGTAACTGTAAATGTTATTGGAATTTATCCAGGTACTGACGAAAAATTGAAAGATGAATTTGTCATTTTGGGTGCTCATCTTGACCATGTTGGCGGACAGTCGGGCGAAATATATTTTCCCGGCGCAAATGATAATGCTTCAGGTTCTGCCGCTGTTTTAGAAGTTGCAAGAATGTTTGCAAAGAATGAATTGGAAACAAAGCGAAGTGTAATGTTTGTCCTTTTTTCAAATGAAGAATCTGGTTTGGAAGGTGCTGAGTTTCTTGCAAATAATCTTGGATTTGATTCAAACA
>PCUD01000122.1:65837-67642 GCA_002786785.1 Ignavibacteriales bacterium CG18_big_fil_WC_8_21_14_2_50_31_20
CAAAATTATGGGAATTAGCAAAATCGATTGATAGCACAAATGCAAAATTAACTATAAATGGAACTTGGGCAGGTGGTGGAGCAGATGCATCTCCATTCCACGAAAAGGGAATTCCAATACTTTATTTTGTAACTAAATTTAGTTACACACATTTGCATTGCTTAACTGATAAAGTTGAAACCTTAAATCCTAAATTGTACGAGGGGATTACAAATCTTGCATATTTAACAACACTTAAATTGGCAAAAGGTGAATACGAAAGGGAAGTAATAGCTGAAAGGGTGAAATAAAATGAGTAATAAAATAAGCTTGGTTATACTCTATTCGCGATTTGAGGATGTTTCTGTAATTGAAAAAAGATTAGAAACCGAATTATCATATTTTAAAAATATAAGCAATGTTAAAATTGAGATTGCATTTATAAATTCTGTTGATAATTGTACTCACTTTCTAGCTAATAGTGCGGATAGCAATTCAACAATACTACTAATAGCTTCTGGTGGAACAGAAGAATATGCTAAAACATTAATTGAAGTAAACGAGCATCCATTTTTAATTGTTAGTAATTCAAAAAATAATTCGCTCGCAGCATCTCTTGAAATATCAGCTTTTTTCAGAAACAATAAACTTGTTAAGCTATTTTATTATGAGAATATGGACGAGTTTATTTCTGGAATTGAAAATTTTTCTCTTGTAAATAATGCTATCGAAGTTATAAATAATTCATCATTTGGAGTTATCGGCGAGCCGTCAGATTGGTTATTGACTTCCAAACAAATTAAGTCTTGTGGTTCTTTTAAAACAAAACTTGTTGAAATTGATATAAATGAAGTAAGTGAAAAAGTCGGCACTATTTCTAAGTCAATTACAGCTTCCAAAATTGAAAATGATTATCAACATAAATGTGTTCACTCAAGCGAGATTGATAATTCATCCAAAGTTTATGATGCTTTAAAAGATATTATTTCAATTAATGAAGTTGATGCAATAACTGTCCGATGTTTTGATTTACTAAAGCATAAATATACAGCATGTATGGCATTAAGTATCCTTAATGACGAAAATATTGTTTCTAGTTGCGAGGGAGATATTTTTGCGCTTTTTACAATGTATGTCGCAAATAAATTGACTAATAAACCAGTTTGGATGGCAAATCCTTCTTCAGTAAATAAGGAAGAAAACACATTAATTCTTGCACATTGCACAGTTCCTTCAAAAATGCTAAATAATTTAGATGAATCATTATTAACCACGCACATGGAATCTGGTCTGAGTGTTGCTATTCAAGGTCCACTTAAAAAGCAAGATGTTACAATTTTAAGAATTGGCGGCAACTTTGATAAAATACTTTTTTCTACTGGAAAAATAGTTAATGCTGATATGAGAAATCCGAACTTATGCAGAACTCAGGTTAAGATTAAACTAAATGTAAATGCTCAAACTTGGATAAACAATTCGTTGGGTAATCATCAAATTCTTGTTTATGGTGATATTACAAATCTTTTAACAGATTTCTGTAATTTCACTAATATTGAAATTGTTGATTGTAATAAGTGATTTTGACGATTCATCTTTATGAAATATTGTAAAATTTTAAATAAAAACAAAAAATATCTTGATATAGTTCGGTTTTTAATTTTGATTGTGCATTATTAATAAAAAAAAATCCCACCTTAAGAGTGGGATTAAATCTTTTATTAAAAAGAAGTAAAACTAAAAATTATAATGAAAATTTATAAATTGCTGTTAATCCAAGATAATTAGCATCAGTCATGAAACTGCCATATTTAACTAATAAATCAATA
>PCUD01000084.1 GCA_002786785.1 Ignavibacteriales bacterium CG18_big_fil_WC_8_21_14_2_50_31_20
ATCTGCTTAATTCTTTTTTATATTTGATGGTACCTTTTTCGTGAATATTGCCGGCTCTTTTTCGTGAATATTAACAAAAGTAAAAGCTTATCCCAGTTCGCCAAATACCCGAATCCAATTTTATTTTTTTTTTCAACTTCTTAGTAACTACTCATAAAATTTGGTATTTTTAGTTATGGACGAGAAACAAACATTTGCAGAATAATTTGGTTAAGCCCAAATATATCTATTATGCTAGGACGAAAAATATCAAAATGGAATATAATTAGAAGATGAAAACAATTTTGTTGATAGGAGATTCTATTACACATGGGTTTGAATCTCCAGAACTTTTACTAGAATATGAAGTTAAAAATGTTGGTGTATCTGGAGATAGTACATTGGAGGCACTTAATAGAATTACTAATTCATGGTTAGCCCCAAATCCAGAATACATTTTTATTTCTATTGGAACAAACGATTTGGCACGCGATCGAAGCAATTCAGAAATACTCAAAAATATTGATAAGATTATTGCAGAAATTACATCAACAATTGATAGAGGGAGTATATATTTAACTTCATTGTTCCCGACACGAAATAATGAACCAAGACCAAATGAAAGAATAGTGGTTATTAATTCTCAATTAGAAAAGCTGTGTGAAAAATTGGGGATTGGATTTTTTAATTTGCATCCTCATTTTGTTGATGAATATGGTAAACTAAAATCAGAATATACTGATGATGGGTTACATCTAACAGAATTAGCTTATAAAAAATGGACAGAAATTTTAAGAAAATTTTTGAGGGACCAATAATATTATTTGAGAGTCAAAATCATTTTCGACTCTCAAATTAAAATGATGTTTTTATTTAATCAAATTCATTGCTTTAATTTCATTAAATCCATTAGCCGAAAGTCTATAAAAATAAATACCGCTAGATAATGTTTTCCCATTCCAGACTAAATTATGAAAACCCGCCCGAATTGTTTCATCCAAAATTGTTTCAATTTTTTGTCCAAGTGAATTAAAAACTGATAAATTTACATTTGTCAGTTTATCTAATGTGAAGCTTATGTTTGTTGTTGGATTAAATGGATTTGGGTAATTTTGATTTAACTTAAATTCTCTTACAATATAGTGAGATTGGTGATGAATACTTGTTTCTATTTTGTCATAAGCCACAAATCTAATGGCATCAACAACAATATAATTACCTTGAGTTCCGAAATCAGAAATAATTACGCTCTCGGTTGAATCGCCAGTAAACTCATAAGAACCAATAAGAGTCCAGGCACTTCCATTTTGAGATTGATCCACATGCACTGTATCAATTCCATTTGAATGTTTTATTATATGTGGGGTGTCTGTGCATCTATTAGATGAAGCAACCCACCATCCATAAACTTCATATTTTGCTTTGCCAGGTAAGTTGGGTTTTATTTCGTAGTAATTCTCACCAGTTCCAAGTGAATGTAATAGTGATTTTGTTTCACCATAGAAACCTGCATTTGCAGTCTCAAACCAACCTGTTCCGTTTTCTATAGCTGCTTCATCACCAGTATCAATAATCTTTTCAAAAGTTGCAGTTTTTGGAAGACCAAGAGAATCCTTATGAACAATAGCTAAAATAGTTGGGACAGGTCTTTCAGAAGGCAAACTAACATATTTATCACCAGCCGCTAACTGACTTGACCCGCCACCGTCTAGATTCATAGCTTCAACGCATCCTAAGCCTAGCATTATGTCGGCTAATTCGGGCAAGCTAACTCCTTCTGATTGTGCAAGTCTTCCATTAGCTACTATCATTATTACATGATTATTGTTTGTATATCCAACAGCAGTTCTTGGGTCTCTATTTGTATTGCCAACTCCGGAACCCCACATAATTTCTTCATCGTATGTAATAAGAACTTTGCTATTTTTAATTAAAGTGGGAGCTCCACCGATACCAATTAGTAAATCTTCGTACATATTGCCATCAACTTTTTGTGGTGCTGGTTTTGGATTTGGGTCATTACTAACATATTGCAATGGTTGGTCAAATTTATAAACATCATCAACGTCACCGCCAAAATGATAAATCCAATCTACAGATAATGTTCCATCAGTTTTCTGACCAAAGAAGCTTCGTGTTACAGGATATAATTTGCCATCACGCGTTATTGATGTTACATTTTGTGATTTTACTGCATTTGGATAAACAACTGATGAATAGGAACTGGCTGTCCCAGTTGCAAAAAATCCACCATTTATTGCTCCATAAGCTCCAACAGCTTTTGTAAATGCGGGAACAATCTTTATAGAGTTAGTAATATAAGGACGAATTGCAATATCTGGGTTATTCAAATTAACGTCATAATAAAAAATCTTAAGATTGGGAGATGTTCTTTCACCACTAAATAACTTAACTCCATCTGGGAGATTATAAGTGCTTGTAATTTCTGTCCATGTTATATCTTGTGCAAATAGTTGTGAAAAAACAAACAAAATTATAAATGCTATTTTTTTCATTTTACCTCCAATAAAAAGCGAACATTAGTTCGCAAAAAAGTATTAGCCTAATGTTACTGATATATTTAACTCTTTGACATCATAAGAGGTTATATCAATGAAATTTCCTTCAATTGTAATTCCGTTTATAACAATCTCCTTTACACCAGAATTTACTTTATTAGGATTTTTCACATCAACCTTAAGGATTTTACCTCTAAAAGTTCTTTCAATTTTAAAACCATCCCAAATTGCTGGTATACTAGGATTAATTCTAATCCCATTTAATGAAGTTTGCAATCCAAGAATATAATCTAATCCAATTCTATACATCCAAACAGCACTTCCTGTTAACCATGAATGGGAAGCTTGATTCTCTGTTTCGTGATCAGGACTTGTAACATATTCTGAATAAACGTAAGGTTCGGTTTCATATTTGTCAATATCTTCAGAACTATTTACAGGAAGCATCTTGGAATATATTTTATATGCACCCTCTGCATCTTTATTAATTACGGAGGCTAAAACAAACCAAGATGAAGCGTGATTAAAAATTGCACCGTTTTCTTTTTTGCCTGGCACACATCTGCTAATTAGTCCAATATTATCCTCAACTTCGGTATATGGAGGCCAGCAAATTTGCATTCCATAAGGCTTGTCAAGATATTGCTTACAAGATTTGAGTGCACTATCAGCTCTGTCTTGAGGTGCGAGACCTGAAATTACAGACCAAGTCTGAGCGTTTAAAAATATTTTGCCTTGCTTATGTTTTGCCGAACCGACGGACTCTCCATTATCTCGAAAAGCTCTTAAATACCATTCACCATCCCAACACTTTTCATTTGTTACTATTTTAAGGTTGCTATAAACTGATTTCCAACGCTCAAGAGTTTCATTGTCTCCTAAATGTTCTAACAAATCAAACGTTTTACGTAAGGAATATGCTAAAAAGAATGCTCCCCAAACCGTTTCACCTTTCCCTGCTGGACCAATATGGTCTAACGTATCATTCCAATCGCCATTCATAATTTTAGGCATTCCGCTTTCGGTTGTTGCTGATATTGCAAAGTTAAGAGAACGAACCATATGCTGATAAACAGTGCCTTCGCCCTCATCATAATATTTTACAGTTTCATCTAAAATGCTGAAATCTCCTGTCTCGTTTAGATATTCAACAAGTCCAAATGAAATCCAAAGAGGAGTATCCGAGTGATGTGTTCTTTCGCCATAGTCAGTAAGTTTAAAAAAGTTATGCAGAGTTGAACCATCTGCAAACTGAAAGCGTAAAGCATTTAGCAACCTCGCTCTTACTCTTTTCGGCTCTGCTATTACTGTTCCAATAATATCTTGAAACTGATCTCTCATTCCTGTGCCGAATAAAAGTCCGCCGTGATAATAACCAGAATTTCTAGCCATATCAAAAGTAACTGCCGCCTGATATTTGTTCCAAACATTAAGCATTAAATTTAATTTCTCGTCTGGTGTATTTACTTTTACATGATTAATATATGAATCCCATTTTTTCCTTAACGCATTAAATGTCTCATCTATATATGAAAATTTTTTAAGGGAATTGAGGTCAAGATGTTCAAATGGACTTTCTATTTCCTTTGGGAGTATTGCTAAAATTGTTGCAAAATTGGAAGAACCATTTGCTTTCAAATTTACAAGCGATTGCAGAGCAGCAATAGGTTCACCAGCGGTTATCTCAGTATTTTCCATCTTGCTGTTTTCTATTGATTGAGGATTTGCTTCTGAACGCCATTTGCCAATAAATTTGTCTAGACTGCCATCAAACCCATTTACTGGAATTGTGTTTGTAAAATACAAGTTATATTTCCAATCAATATTTGGTTGTGCTACAGATACTTTTTTATTCAGAACCCAATATCTTCTTGTAGCGACAAGTGTTTCATATTCCTTGTTGAAATGAATATCCGTAAAATGTTTATCATTTGGCTGATTGATGATGTCGTTAAGGGCATTACCCATCATCAATTCTGTAAAAGAATAAGCTTCAAGTTTTCTATTTTTGCCGGATAAATCGGTGAGCTTAACTTTCCAGATTTCAGCATTTAAGTTTGTTGGAACAAAGTAAGTTATTTCACCACGAATACTATTTATTTCTGTTGTAATCTTAGTATAACCCTGCCCATGTCTGCACTCGTACTTGTCATATTTGAGATCAATAGTTGGAGCCCAGCTGAGAGACCAATATTTTCCGCTCTCTGTATCTTTTACAATAACATACCGTCCTGGTCTATCCCAAGGAAGTGAATTATAACGCATTCTGCTTATTCTATTATCTCGCGGACTGTCAAGAAAACTAAAACCGCCACCAGTATGTGATATTAAGCCACCATAATGTTCATTCCACATATAATTAAACCAAGGTCTTGGTGTTCGTGGGTCTGTTATTACAAATTCTCTATGATCTTTTGAAAAGTAGCCATATTTGTTGGATATCATATTGTGTCCTTCTTAAAATTTTATTTTATATGTTTTAATCTCTTTTTTATTTAAGCTAATTTTAAATGCATTATTTGAAGATGTCTCAATTTCGTCTTTAGTAATTTCTTCAATTGACGTTTCAAAAACCTTTTTAATTTTAGCAAAGAATGAAACGGTTCCACTTAAATTTTTTGGAGTTGGATTATATACTCTAAGTACATATACATTTTCAGCGTCACTTTCAGATTTTTTAAGGCAACTAAAAATAATTTCTTTTGGTTCTACTTTTAGGAATGAAAGCTGAGCTGGTAAGGTACCTTTAGCTGGTCCATGTTGAACGAGGCTTATATGATTATTAAAAAAAAATGCTTCTTCGTAAACATTTCCTTTTTGCCAATCACCTGCATGTGGATAAAATGACAATTCAAAAGTGTGGCTCCCAAGACATTGCGAACCCTTTTGATGTGAATAATCTTGACGTGAACTTGGTGCGATTATATATTCAAAAGTTCTTAATAAAGTAATGGCAATTGTTTTTTTAGTGTCATCAAGTACTTCATATTCTTTTAAACCATTAACTAATATTGCAGCTCCATGTTTATTGTCATTAACATCAACAAAATTGTGCATGGGATAGTCATACATTGGTTGTTCAATCCAGTCTTTTGTATCTGGTCTGGTTAAACTTCTTTTTACAACATCAAATTGTCCTTCACCGAAAGAATATTTTGCATCTAATCCAGTTGGAAACATTATACGCAGTCTATGGCTTTCGGCATTGTTATCAATATTAATTTTCATGTCAATTCGCTTCGCATTTTTTGTTAATTTCAGTTCCAATTTAATAGGAATTTTAATCTTTGTTTTGGAGTTTAGTTTTCTGGCAGCAGAAGTTGAGTGTATTTCCATAACATGGTCAATAGTACATTTAGAAACCAACCCGCCTGTTTCAGTAATTTTAATTTTTGCATCGGACTTAAGAGTTGTTATAATTGGTTTTATTGGAATATTAACCCAAGCGTGCCCAGCTTCTCCTTCGTCATAAAAATATCCAAGGTTTTTATATATTTTATTGTTGGATTTATCATATAAATTAAATGTCCCATTATTATTTATTTTAATTTTAATATTATCGTTTTCCAGGATAGCAGAGTTATGTATAGACTTAATCAATGAATTATTTTTAAACGCTTTATTCTTTTGTGGAACAACTTTAAAAACTTTATATCCAATTTTCGGAAGTTCATTTAAATTTAGATATGCTCTATACCTAATCATATCAAAGAATAATGGTCTATCAATCATTTGTTCAACAACCGGTTGGCTTGTTATTTTATTAATCAGCTGATATTCAACCTCATCTCCATTTTCATCAACTATGATAAATGAGTTTTTATCCAGACTTTTGGGTATATCAATGTAGGCTTCAACAATTTCGTTTCGCGAAAAATTATTTGGGTTTATAGCAGTGATAAATATTTCATCATTTACATTATTTGGGATATCGCTCAGATTATTTGTATTTATATTATTAATAATATGTTTAACCGCCCGTTCAAAAACACCTTTAGATATTTCAATGGATTGTTTATATCTGTTCATCATATCATCGTGGATTGCGTCTAAACTGCAGCCACCAATGGAATCATGAGCTGAATTCTGAATAATATATTCCCATGCAATATTAATGTAGTTATCGTTAATATCTCGTCCAAGAATACCTGAGAATGAATTGAATGGTTCTGCATAAAACTGCAACCACTTTTCACTTTCAAAGTTTTTTTGTTTTAAATACATACGTGCCGAAGTTGTATAACCAAACATATTTCCACTTCGTAAATCGTATTGTGAGCTTCTTCGTTCTCCTTTAACAATTTTAAGCTTATCAACTGATTCGTAAATTGCTTTTGCATAATCTTCCAAGGTGCTATGAATAACATTAATTTCTGGAATAGTTGTTTTTATGTCATCAATAATCTGTGTAGTTTTAATGTTAGGACCGCTTGAATCATGACCTTCCATCCAGATAACATGCTTAGAGGTAAAATCCCTTGCTTGATCTTTAATTATTTGATTTACTTGAGGTTTAATGTTTTCCTTAAAATATTCATCTACAGGATTAATTATAAAATAGTCTTCTTCAACTAAATGATTGTCAGAAAAATGAAATGGTGTACCTCCACGTTCCCATTTATACTCCAAATCATTAAACCCTTCGTTATGCACTACTGGACGATAAATATAAAAGTAAAAATTATATCTTGGCATAGTTGAGAAACGTGAAGTTATTGCTTTAGTTCCATCAGCACCTTCCCAAATAAATTCAGCTTTTTTACTATCCAAAGAGTTTATACCTCTATAAAACATAATTAGATTAATTCCGAACTCTTTATAAAGTTGAGGTAATTGAGATATTTGTCCCCACGAGAAAGGGGAATAACCTATTTTAGAAACACCTCCGTGTTCCTTACTTATTTTGTGACCTAGCAATAAATTTCGTATAAGATTCTCACCACCAACTTGAAATTCTTCTGGAAGAATATACCATGGACCGATGAGCAATCTTTTTGCGGTAACCAGTTTTATTATTGCTTCTTTTTTATGTGGTCGAATTTCGAGATAATCTTTAATAACAATTGATTGACTATCAAGATGAAAGGCACGATAGTTTGGTTTGGTTTCTAAAATTTCTAACGCCCTATCAATCATATCAACTAACATTTGTCTATTACGCTGAAATGGAAAGCGCCATTCTCTATCCCAGTGAGTATTAGATATCACATGAAATATTTTATTCTTCATTTACTCTATCCTTAAAATAATTTGCTATAAAAATAAATTGTAATTAAGAAGTGCCTCAGGTAAGCCACCCTCACAAATAAATGTTGCCGCGTCAAGATTGTGCCCAGATGTTTCTGCGAAAGGAACAGCAATGCACATTCCAATTCCAGCAGCTCTAATTGCTATTGTTCCACTCTCACTATCTTCAAATCCAATTACTTGATCAAAAATATTTTTTGAAATTCCAAGTTGATGAAGTGCTATGCTGTAAAGGTCACGATGAGGTTTCAATCTTATTTCACTTGAATCACTTGCTGTTACAAAAGCATCAAAAAGATTTTTATAATTAGAAAACTTATTGTGAAGAAAGTTTTCAGTTTCAGAAGATAAATTATATTTTGGAATTTCATTTCTTGCAACTTTTACCATCTCTGCCATAACAATTTTTGCCTCGTATGAAATTGATGAAGTTACGATTGCAGTTTTTATCGGATTAATTTGAAAATACTTGGAAAGGGTTAATAATTTATTTGTAACCTCATCAATGTTGCCAGCAAATATTTGGTTTGATTTTAATTCGTATTCTTTAATTAATTGAGGAATAATGTTTATTATTTCCTCGCCAAGCCAGCCCTTAACCAGTGAAAGAAAAATAACTACTCCAGGCATTGGTTCAATTAAATGATTTTCCGAGTTACCAAATAACTCCCTTGAGATATCATTGCCCTTACCATCTTCAATTCGTTTAAGTATTTCGTGATAACGTTGATAATAAATATCAATGCCAATTCTTACATATTCGTTAATTGAACTTAAATTTAGAGTCATTTCCAATCCTCCAAGTAATGAATCAGTAATTGAGTGTAATTCAGTTTCTGTTACAGAATTAGAATCTGTTAGTCTAAGCAATCTTTCATTTTTATGAATGTTACTTAACCCAAAGTTTGCTAAGTTAAGTTTCACCTCAGCTTTTCTATTTTCATCCTTACCAATGTATAATGTCCAAAGAGCAGCGTAGATAAATGATTTTAGAATATCATCACTACTTAATAATTTTGTATAACGTGTTAATAAATATTCCACATGTTTTGTTGTGCTATTGCCAATTATATTTGGGAAATCTATCTTTTCATCAATTCCAATCCATGAATCTTTTTCCAATTTACCACTCATTTTTCTAATCATAAACTCCAATGAATGAATACATAATTTTTCGGTAGTAGTGATAGTACCGTCCATATCCATAACTACGGCTCTTAATCCCTTCAATGGTGGACTCAATTTCAAAGCCAGCGGTACAATTTCAAAAGAAGGATGAATATAATCGGGATTATTTATTATAGTAAACTCATCTCCTTGAGAATTCAAAAATTTATTTGCTTCTATTTTGGAAATAAATTTATTTTGATTAATCATTTCTTTCACCTTGAATTATTAAATATTTGCAAAAAGTTAAAAATAATTTCACTTCCTCTGCTGATTGTCCTTCAGCATAAATACGAACTAATGGTTCGGTTTCAGAAGAACGCATTAATACCCAACGTTGAGTTCCTTCGAGAATAAATTTTAATCCATTGATAATTCCTCTACTGCTCAAAAACGTTTCAGTTTTTTGAATATTTATGTCAGCTATTTGTTTTGGTTGATTTATAAATAAATTTGGAAGTTTATCAATTCTATCATTATTTAAATATTCGAAGTCAATTCTATCGTAAAAAACAACCCCAAATTCTTTTCGCTTTTTATTTCTATACTCACTTAATTTTTTGAATCCAGAAAAAGCAAGCATTTCAAGCATATATAAAGCAGAAAGTATTCCATCTCGTTCGGGGATATGCTTTCCATAACCATATCCGCCACTTTCCTCTGCCCCAAAAGCGATATTAGTCTCAATCATTTTTTCGCAGATATATTTAAACCCTACTTGAACATCGTGTACATGTCTTGTGGGTGATTTAAAATAGGTTGAAAAAATATCAGTTACTGAAGAAGTTTTTACCAGATCACCATTTTGACCTTTAATATTTGTTATAAAATCGGCAAGAAGTAATATTGTCTCTTGTGCACTTAACCACTCACCGTTATCTAATATAACTCCAAGTCTATCTGCATCTCCATCAGTAGCTAATCCAAAAGAGTACGAATCATCATTTTTAAGAATATCGCTTAAAAAAGTAAGATTCTTTTCTATTGGTTCCGCTAATCTGCCATCAAAATCAATTTTTGCTTCTCCATAAATTGTTGAAGCTTTACAACCTGAAATAGCTAGTATCTCTTGAATAAGAGTTTGTCCAGCGCCTGCCATAGAATCAACAAGAATATTTAATCCAGAATCAGCTATTAATTTGAAATCAACAAGCTTATTAAGTTGCTTTATATAATTAGGAATTAAATCGGTTGTTACAATATAAAGTTCCGATTTTTTTATTTCAGATTTTCCAATAAGTTTTTCAACTTTATATGTCTCCTCAGTTAAAAAAGGTCCTCCATAAGATCCTTTGAATTTTATTCCATTATATTTACCAGGGTTATGTGAGGCTGTAATCATAACGCCTGCATCCAAGTTATTGTTTTTTACAGTATAAGATAAAACAGGGGTTGGAATAATATTATTAGACAATATGACATTGATACTATTTCCAGATAATACTTTTGCAAACAGACTGGCAAATTCATTTGAATTTCTTCTTCCGTCAAAAGCTATAGCAACTTTGGGATTAACAAATTTAATATTACAGTAATCTGCAAATGCTTGAGCAACAAGAGCAACTGTTTCTTCGTTTACTTCCGAATCCAACAATCCTCTCCAGCCATCTGTTCCAAAAATTATATTCATATTTGTTTGCTTAAATTATGTTTAATTGTATTTCTTACATCGCTATATTTTACATCTTGAAGTTCAATTTTCTTCTGTGTTGCTATTTGGGCTAATGCACCACAAGCTTCTCCCATTGCAGCACAAGTTGGCATTATTCTAACAGCGCTTTGTCCTTCCCTTGTAGATGACACACAACGACCAGCTACCAAAAGATTTTTGGCATCATTAACAAGAAGAGCCCGCATTGGTATTTCATAATACTGTCCTTCGGGAATTTCTTCCATTCTGTTTTGCTCATCTTTTTGTCCATGAATATCAATTCCATAACAGGCACGTGCAATTGCATCATCAAATTTTTGTCCATTTTTAATATCCTTACCAGTAATTATATAATGTCCAATAGCTCTTCGAGTTTCTCTAACACCAACTTGAATAGCTGTTTCAAGTAAATAGCTATTTTCAAAGCCTGGAATTTCTGATTGTAATAAGTTTACAACTTGGTTTACTTGTTCACGACCAATGAATTCTGCCTTTGTAAGGTTGAAAGATGAAGAGGCGTCAAGATCAAGAATATTTGAAGTGTTAAAAGAAGCTTCGCCCGAATCAGGAAGAGTAGTAAAAAAAATATATTCAACAGAAGGATGTAACTTTCCAAGTTTTATTGCCTTTTTAACAAAACTGAAATAACCTGCAACTGAAATAATTTTAGTAAAATCGAAATTGTAATCCATCCATCCGAAAAAATCGGTTGGGTTCTCTTTTACAAAATCAGTTGCTCTACGAATGTTAATTCCATCCATTCTAAAAAATAAAGTAAGTGCTTGAAGAAAACCAGTAGATTCATCACCTTTAGAATATGGGAAATTGCCAAGATAGAGTAGTTGAGCATCACCGGAAGTATCAATAAAATATTTTGCTTTTATTGTTTGTTTTCCATTAATACTAATAATCACAATAGAATCAATATGTTTTTGGGATTTATTCACGGAAATAATTTCACTTCCTAAAGCAAGCGACACATTGGCATTTGTTAATAATTTGTATGCTACAGATCGGAAGGAATTTGCATAGAATCCATTATCAATCATACCTTTTTGGTTACGCATTTCATTTTCAATTTCCTGATAAATACCTTGTACCAGAACATCATTGCCGACTGAATGTTTCATAAACGGAGAAACCATTCCAGCAGTTGACATTCCACCAACGAAGTTGTAACGTTCTACCAACAAAACATTGGCACCTTCGCGTGAAGCTTTAATGGACGCAGCAATTCCGGTTATGCCCGCTCCAACAACAACTATATCGTAATTATATTTCATTATTTATTTTTACCAATTGAATTTTTAATTGCATCGCTAAACCAGCTAGTTATTAAGTGAGGTCTGGTTATTGCAGAACCAACAACAACACTCCAAACACCTAACTCAATCATTTTTGCAGCTTCTACGGGTGAATTTACTCTTCCTTCTGCAAATATTGGACAACTCAATTTATTTACTAATTCAGCAACTAATTTATAATCTGCTCCAATTGCTTTTATGAATTCAGTTTCTGGAGTATATCCACTTAAAGTAGTTGAAATACAATCTGCTCCCGCATCAACACAAGCAATTGCTTCTTCAACATTTGAAATATCAGCCATAATTAAACAATCATACTTGGATTTTATTTTATTAATAAAATTAGGTCCAGATAAATTTTCGCGTATTCTAAATGTTCCATCAATAGCAATAATATCACAACCTAATGAAAGAAGTTTTTCAACGTCATTTTCGCAGCCCGTAATTCTAACAAAGCCATCTTCAAATTCTGATTTGATTAAACCAATTACAGGCAAATCTATATTTTTCTTAATCAGTCTAATTTTTTCATATCCCTCTGACCGAATGGCTATTGCACCACCCATAATTACAGCTTTAGCAAATTGCATTACTCCTTCGGGCGAATTAAAGGGCGATTCGTCTTCTGCTTGGCAGGATACAACTAATCCATTTTTCAGTTTGTTAAATATTTCTTTCATATAATATGTTTTTATGTTAATAATTTGAGTTTAATATTTGATCTGCTTCCAGTAATAATTCATCTGACTTAAATTGTTTTTTAGTAATATGATACTTTGTAATAATGCCGGATTTGTTGGAATCCTCAATTATGTTATGCCTAACAAAATAGGTTGAAGGAAGAAGCTGAATTCTATTGTTGCTTTTTAATAAAGTGGCAGAAAATTCGTCAAGAATATTTTGACCATTTGGTTTGAAAGTAGAATCATTGCCTAATTTGAAAGAAACCCAATACCGTCCATTATTTAACTTAACAGTATTATGAATATCTTTGAAGTCAAGCAAGCTGCTTTCTTTTAATCTTGTAGTTACACAATTAATTTCAGTAGAAACATTTTGCGACTCATGTGGAAACAAAGTTGTAAATAAATCATAATTGTCTGACGCATCAATAAGCTTATCATATTTAAATTTCATAATCCCTTCCTTTAATGAAACAGAAAGGAATTTTTTGTTAACCAATGTTTCAATCTCAAAAGGTTTTCCGTGAAAAAGTGGAGTTACTGATGAATTTATTAGCATTGTTTGTAGCTTATACTTTATAATTTCGGGATTTACTATAACAGTATTCATCTTTTTATATAGAAAGCCAAATTTGTCTTTTTCAATTTCGCTTACTAAATAATTTAAAGCATCGCAATTTGTTGATTCAATTTGTTGCAGGCAATTAAGACTTTCTGATATTGAACCACCAGGAAATCCAAAATTGTTTATAAGAAGAACTTCGTTGTCCTCATTGGCTTTTTGAATTGCAATTAAACATCCGGCAATTGACGCCCCATAAACTATGTAGTCAAATTTATCTTTCATATTATTTTACTTTTTGGGTGAAGCAATTATTACAATATTTTCATTAAGTACGGTTTTTGATAATTCAATATCAACTAAAGCCATAATCTGCGATTCTTCAATCAATCCAGTTAAATCAACAATCTTTCCAGATAGCAATAAATAAATATCAGGCATTAAAGCCCCAGCATCTCCAAATGTTGTTAGCGATTCAATCATTTCTTTTATTCTAGCTTTAACAACATCAGGATTGGCTGAATCGACAATACTTTCGCTTAATTGTAATCTTATAGTTCCTTCTTTATCAATAACTCGCAGTTTTTGAATTGTGTTTTTTAATATTCCAAATAAATGCTTTTTAACTTCTCTTTTAGTAACAGCTAATAAAAAGTCAGTTCTGCCGGAAACTGAAAGCGATTCTTTTGCTGTTTTTAATGAGGCTGCACAAATAGATAAAAGCATATCTTCAGAAAGCTCTTGAATCTCAATATCTTTGGTTCGCATTTCGCTGCTACCCATTGCAACAGCAATTACTTTTTTATTTTTATTATCAATTTCTACAGTAACTTCAACAGATTCCGGAATCGCTCCCATTCTAATAACAGAGTTAACTGCTTCCTGCCTTAGCATAATAATATCATTTTCAGTTGGATTCATAATGCTTTTTTCAACTGAATCTCTTATCATTCCTAAAGCTGCTCCAATTGCAGATATTATTTCGCAATTTTCGGCAATTTTAAAAGGTAGTCCTAAATATTCTGCCGTGAAAGGAACTAGTGCAGAAGCACCACCACCCCCGCCTACAAACTGAATAATATCATTATCTAATTTATATTCTCTTGATAACTGTTTAATAATTGGAACAATTTTTTTAGCTGAAATTTTTAAGATTTCTGTTGCAATATTTTTAGGAGTTGTATCAAAAATTTTTGACAGCGAATCAAAACATTCATCAATAGCTTTTTTGCTAGCCTCACCGTGACCGACATTTTTAACTAGTCCTAAATAGTTTGAAGCCCCTGTAGGAGTTATTGTATACTTATTTGCTCCATCAGAAGCTGTTAAAATTGATAGGTAATCAGATGGATCGCCAAGTTTTGGTTGAATTTTTTCAATTTTAATTTCCTTAAAACTAATACCATCGGCAAAAGAGGTATAAGATAAATTTGCAATATGAGCACTACGCGGACCAACATCTATAATTTGATTATTTGATATTCTTGGGATTGATCCACCGGCAATTCCAATTGTGCGGACATCAAGAGTTTTAAGATATAATCTATTTTTACCAATTTGAGCAGTTTTAATTTGAGGCTTTCCATTTTTAATAACTGAAATATCAGTAGATGTTCCTCCCACTTCAATAAATATTCCATCGGATACTTTTGCATACATAAGCGCAGAAGTGACTCCTGCAGCTGGTCCAGAGAGCATAGTTAAAATTGGTCTCTTACGCATTTCATTAATATCCATAATGCCACCATCAGAACGCATAACCATTAATGGTGCTTTAATTCCACTTTCGCGGACAGAATTTTCAGTCATATTGGCTGTTTCAAGCATTTGAGGCATCATACTTGCGTTTATCACAGCTGTTCGTGTTCTAACTCTAAGTCCATAAAGTTTTGAAATGTCGCTTGCAGCGGTTGCAAGAAATCCCATTTTTTCAATTGTTCTTTTAACAAAAAGTTCATTTGCAGGTTTATCAACGCCAAATACTTCAGATGCAACAAAGACTTCGGCTCCATCATTAAGCATTTCATTAACACATGCTTCAATTTTTTCAACAGTTACCTTTTCTGAAACATCAATATAGCTGAATTTCGTACTTAGAAATTTTCCTGGCGAAAGTTCAATCTTTTTTAAATTAATTTGGTTTTTACCACGTTTCCCTTCTATTCCCTTGCCAAGTCCAATAATACCAACGGTTGCAACATCACCTTCTAATAAAGCATTTGTAGCTTGTGTGGTTGAATGGGCAATTAACACGACTTCGTCATTTGAAATATTTGAATTGCTAAGTAAATTTTTCATTGAAGTAACAACCCCTTTTGCTACGCCTTCTTTTGCTGAGTGTGTAGTAGGTACACACGATTTACCAATTATATTAAAGTTGGCGATATCAATTGCTACAGCATGGGTAAAAGTTCCACCTACATCAATTCCTATTTTAATTTTTCTATTCATTTATCTCTTAATAATTAAAATTACATAAACATGATTGCTGAAAAAATAAGTCCAAACAAAGCTAATACCCAAGTGTATGGTAGAGTATTCCACAATACTTTTTGCACATCAAGACGCATTTCATTTGCAAGCCAAACATTGTGTGTATTTGTGGGGTCGCTAATTCCTTGAATTTGTCCAACAGCAAGCAACAAACCCATAACGGCACCCGGGTTTAATCCGCTTGCTAAAAAAACTGCTGCTAAACCATATCCCATTCCCCACACATTTAGAGGTCCACGGTAAAGCGCAAGTGGGGCAGCAAGTGTAAATATTATTACATACGAAATAGGGTTTGTTGGCACAATTTTCGACATTAACGGTTTTAATATTAACAATACAGGCCAACCGTTTGGATAGTTATTTAGTTCGCCACCAGGCCCCATAATTGCTACAAGCAACATTCCAATTCCGAACATAAGCACAACGGCAGGCATAACAACAGAACCACCCTCAAAAATTGATTGAATAAATAGATTAAGTCTTCCAGTTTTATAGGTTGAAATAAATGCATATATTAATCCAACAATAAAAGCCGCAATAAAATTGAGATCAAATAATAGTATTAGAAATAATGGAATTATCGGAGTGAAAAATGTTATCCAATTCGGTTCTGTTATGTGTTCATTTTTCTTTAAAATTAATCTATAAATAGCTGTAATAATTAAAGCAATAATTCCGAGACCGATTGTCCATTTAACAAATATTCCCAAATACAGTAAAGAATAAAGTACTATATTTTTGAGCTCTTCGTTTAATAAGTAATAATAAATTATTAAAAAAGAGGAGATAGCACCAATAAACATGATGCTTCTAAAAATAATGCTTTTTATGTTAAGATCATTACCATCTCTGTATAATTGAATGGTGATATATATTAAAGCAGCTAAAAAAGAAATTCCAAACATAATTAAAGCGAAAGGACGAATTTCATTAACGGACAAATTCATTATGCTAACATAAACTGCCCAGTTGCCAACGTTTAGAATTCCACCAATGCTCAATCCAATTAAAAATATACCAACAATTGTCATATTCCCAATACCAACTGATGACATAATTGGAAGAACAATTGTAGCCACCATAATTATTGCCCCTAATCCTCCAAGAGTTGTAAACAACATTGTTATCAGAATTAGCATTATTACAGCAATTATCCAAGGATTATCGCCAGAAAGCTCTGCCCCTTTTTTTATGAAATTTTCAGCGACTCCGGTTTTTCTTAGAATTACGCTTAACATACTTCCAAACATAGCAATAGTGTAAGCAGAATGTAATTTTAATGCTCCAATTCCAACTACATACTCAATTGTGTCTTCAATTGAAACACCTCCAATTAATGCTATTAAAACAGCCATTAATGGAAGAGCAATTAAAGCGGGCAGTTTTCGCAAAAACATTAACATTGCCATCGAAAGAAACACGCCAATTAACAGTATAATTTGAAAAATATCCATATTGATATAGTATCTATAATTTAATGAAGTATGATTCACAACTTAAAGAATAATTGTATGTGAAAACACTACATAGAAGGGTAGGGTAGTTGAATAAACTACTCATTTATGTAGTTGATAGAATGTAGTAATATCCCAATATTGCAAGAGATTTATTAGAATGAATTATATAAAAACAAAAAGGTGATAGAATGAAAAATAAAATTACTCTCTTAATATTTTTATTCATTGCAATCAATTCAAATCAGTTTTTTGCTCAAAATGCTTGGAAGTATGCATACAAAATTTCTTTTAATGCTGAAGATAGTCTTGCAAGACCGTATTTATGCGATATTGATGAAAATGGAAGACTTTATGTAGTTTCTTCTAAAGCAACAGGTGCTATACCAATGAATGCAATTTTTTATGCTGAAGCAGATGATACATTATTTACTAAACTAATCGATTTTGATGCAAATGGCGATTCGGATACATTAATTGGAAATGTTGGCGCAATAAGGGGTGTTTCAACATTAGGCTCAGATTTATTTATAAGTGTTAGTCAGCCTTATCCCAAATATGCTCCAACCACCGTTGCGGCTATGTACAGATATATTGGTGCTGATACCAACAACGTTGAGAAATATGGAGCTTATATAAATCATTCTGGAACTGGTGGATATGGCTCATTTATCCACGGTTTAGCAATGTCGCCAGATACAATTGCTTTTACAGGTGTTAGTTTTGGAACTTCTTTTAGAACTTACAATTGGTCACATAAATTTACTGACGTGGCATATACTGCATATATACCTCCATATGTAGGCGCAGAATGGAATGTTAATAACCCTGTTGAGCCAGGTGGTGAGCATACTGCTGGTGTTGATATTATTAGAGATATTGCGCTCATGGCTGGTGATGACTTTAGCACAACGACTTCTCGATTTTTTACTTCCAGAAATTCTTTATCTTCTGACCAAACTACCGGTGGAATAGCATTATGGCAAGGTGGAATTCAAACAGAACCATTCGGTTATGAACCTGAAAGAATAGTAGATTTCGATGGTTATCTTTCATTTTCTAATGCTTGGCCATATGGAATTGATGTAGATAAAGATGGAATACTTTGGGTAGCCGGGGTTGATTCCACACGAAGATGGGTAAAGGGTTTTGAACTAGATGGTGTAAATGCAATTGAAATGTACGATTTGCCAAGCCAAACCAGTATGGATTATCCAGATGAAAACGGAGCTCCAATGGCTGGTCCTTGCGATGTTGTTTTAAATATTGAAGCAAATAAAGCATACGTTATTGATATGTGGGGAAAAAGTGCATTTGTGTTTACAAAAGATCCAGTTAGTGTTGAAACTGACAATATACTACCACAAAAGTTTGAATTAGAACAGAATTATCCTAATCCTTTTAATCCAGCAACAAAAATTAGCTATACAGTGCCAAAAGCTACTCACGTTGCTATTTCAGTTTATAATATGTTAGGACAAAAAGTTGCAAGTTTGGTAAATAAAAATATAAGCGCAGGTAATCATAGCGTTGTTTTTGATGCTTCAAATCTTACTTCGGGAATTTATCTTTATAAATTAGAAGCAATCAACTTTGTTACAACAAAAAAAATGTTGCTTGTAAAATAATTAAAGTAATTGAATACCATATAGTGGGAAACCAGAGAGCAAGAGAAAACACTTTCTGGTTATTCCATTGTTATCAGAATAAAAACAATAATATTTATAAGAATACAAGAATATGTTAAGTAAAGTAATATCCAAATTAGATGTAGCATTAATTATTTGTATACTTTTTATTTCTGCTCAAATATTTGCTCAGAGTGGGAAAATTTCAGGATTTGTTTATGACTATACAACCAAAGAACCTCTAATAGGTGTAAATGTATTTATTGAAGGAAGCAATTTGGGTGCTGCAACCGATTTAGATGGAAGATTTTTAATTCTAAATGTGATGCCTGGTAAATATAATGTTTTAGCAAGTATGCTTAGTTATGGAAAAGTTATTCAAAAAGAAGTTAGAGTAAATATTGATAGAACTACAGAACTAAAATTTTTCTTAAAAGATGAATCGTTACAAATTGAACAAGTTGTTATTACAGCCGAAAAAAGGGCTATTGTAAAAGATAGAACTTCATCTTCAACAAATATTGACGCAGAGCAGATTTCTGCTTCTCCAGTTGAAGGTTTAAGTGGAGTTTTAGAATTTTCTGCTGGAATTCAAAAAGATGAAAAAGGTGCTTTTTCAGTAAGAGGTTCAGGTGCAAATGAAGTTAGTTTTCAGATTAATGGCGTTGAACAAATAAATTCCAACACCAGTGTTCCCGGTTCATTTGGGACACAAAAAGCCAATAACGCTTGGAAGTACGATGTTAATCCAATTGGCGTTCAGCAACTTGAACTAATAACAGGTGGGTTTTCGGCTGAGTACGGAAATGCTCAAGCTGGTGTTGTAAAAGTTGTGCTTAAAGAAGGAACTCCAAAGTTAACCGGAGAATTTAGGGTTGAGTATAGATCATCTGGTCAATATCATTATGGCGAATATCTCTATGATAAAAATAATTACGAATGGAAAAAATGGGGGAGTTTAGAAAACTGGCTTGACCCAAATAACCCTGACCGCGAAACAATTCTTACATCGCTTGGGACCAGCGAAATTGATCAATATAAAGATTCCAATCCTGAACTTTATCAGCAAAAGATAAATGAATTATTAACTTGGGGACACGATGTTTGGGTTGATAATCACGAGCCAAGAGACGATCATCCACTTGGAATTTATGATTATAGAAAAGAGAGTTATACAAGATATCTTTTTGGATTTGGTGGACCTTTAGGAAAAGATCCAAATTTGCTTAAATTTTATTTTTCTGGAGAGTATAAAAAAAGTCCAACAAGACTACCAACGCCTGAACGTAATCAGATTTTACAGAACTATATATTGAATGTTACTTATAATCCTATTATAAATAATAAATTTAAATTGATGGCTAGTTACCAACAGTACATTGGTGGCATTTGGTCAGGTTCATCCGATATTCGCTGGTCAGGTTTGCCTTTTACACCTCCAGCGGCATCAAAAAAATATGTTATAGATTTTGACCCTGTCAGAAAAGAGCAAACAATCGCTCAGAGTCTAAATTGGGTTCATACAATAAATAACCAATCGTTTTTTGAATTAAATCTCTCTCATCAAGAAGAAAAATATGAATTGCCATTTAAATATCTTCCAGGATATAATTTAGAAGCTGATAGATTAGATGGAATTAATGATAGTGCAGGAACAATTTTAAAGCCAGGTATTTGGTGGGAAAGTAATTACTATTTTGCTCCTCAAAGTTTTAGTACTAATTCCTACCAAGATCAACGTACAAGTAATTTTAATGTAAAAATAGATTATGTTAATCAAATACTTTCGACAAATTTACTTAAAATGGGAATGAGCTTTTCTTATTGGGATATGTTTAATAACGGAGTTAATTCAAGTTTTCAAGCAAATAGTTTTGTTGCCAGAAATGGATTTGCAGAATACTACAAAGCGTATCCTTGGAATTTTTCTGCATATTTTCAAGATAAAATGGAATATGAAGGTATGGTAGCAAATATTGGGTTACGTGCCGAAGCATTCAATTTTCAAGCGCAAGTGCCCATTGATCCAGCAAACTATTTATACACAGGAACTGACGGACCCAAAACCGGAGATCCTTCAACAGAGAACTCTAAAACACGAATTATACTTATGCCAAGAGTCGGTATTTCATTCCCAATTGGCGAAAATACAGCGTTTAGATTTCAATATGGGCACTTTTCTTCAATGCCTATTTTTAGTCAGGCGTTATCAAATAGAACATCGCGTGGCTGGAGTGGAATTGCAAACCCTAATTTGGATCCCAAAACAACAATTAACTATGAATTTGGTATTCAGCAAGTATTAAGTGAAAACAATAGATTGGATGTTTCATTGTATTATAACGATAGAACTAATCAAGTTGGTTCGCAAAAAATGCGGTCTTATAATGGAAGTCAATTAGTTAGTAATCCGTCTGATAGTAAAATTGGGGAAGGTAACGAAACTATCTATTCTTATAATTCATATTTAAACAATTCATTTGGTGCCACTATTGGTCTTGAATTGGTAATCGAAAGTATTAGAACAAGCAATTGGATGTACAGACTTAGCTATAGTATTTCGCAAACTACCAGCGGTAAGTTTGGAGCTGAATATATGGATTTAGATGGAACATTTGAATACACATCAAATCCTCTTTATGCTGATGAAAGTATTGCAAGTTGGGATAAAACTCATAATTTAAGAGGTTTGTTACAATATTTTCTAAGGGAGGATGAGGGTATTCAGATACTAGGATTTAAACCGTTTGAAAATTGTGTTTTTAGTTTAACTTATACTGCACAATCCGGAATACCATTTACGTACACAACAGAATTTCAAGAAGTAAAAGATGTTTCCAATAACAGAAGGTATCCCTTAGAAACAAATGTCGATTTCAGTTTCACAAAGGATATTCAGATTAACCATATTAGACTTCTTTTAGGTTTGCGTGTTATGAATTTATTTGATAATAAATGGCTTACTCCAATTTATAATAACGAAAATATTGGTAATTGGGTTGAAAATGGAATTACTTATGCGGACCCAGGTAACGATCCTTTACGCCCTGAATATATTACTGCTTATTATACTGCATATAGAAATATTCCAAGACAGGTATTTTTCACGTTAGGAATTGGATTTTAATAGGATAAAAGATGAAAGTTAGAAACAAATATTATTTATTTATTATAATATATTTTTTATCAGTTACACTTTTTGCACAAGTTGAATCTTCTAATATATTATTGACTCGTGGGAAACTGTGGCAAACGGTTCAATTTGCTAAATCGGGCCCTGCATATAGCGATTGGGCGAAAAAAGGTTTTGGTTTGGATTGGCCTGGTTTCGATCAAAACTGGGTAAAAGAAAATATTGGCGGACCTGCTTCGCATATGTCAACAGGTGGTTTTTATGTTGGATGTATGAGAGATGCTGATAGCGTTTTGAGTGTTGAGGATTGGTCTATTTACGGTAGTAGTGTTTCTGAGGCTGGTACCAAATATAAAATTGTTGAGCATCAAAAATTATTTAATGGAACCGAAAACCACTGGTTGCAAAGCAATCCAAATGTGGGCGAAGAAGTTGTAGAATCTGTTTGGGAATATAACATCAATTACGATGACGAATATCAACTAAAAAGAATGCTTCCAATACGTGTTAAAAGAAGAGTTCACCAATGGAGTGGTTCTAAATCGGATGAAAATTATATTATTCACGAATATACATTCTTTAATATTTCCGATGAAATTAAATCAAATGTAACCGACGGTAGGTTTGTAGCTGACACTTTAAAAGATTTTTATGCTATGTTAAACTACGGGCTTCATTCAAACTCAAGAGCTTGGAATGTTTTATTTCCTTCATATACGCAAGGTGCAAGAAATACGCTTTTAAGATATGACGCCGCGAGAAAGTTAATTCAAGGGAACGCTTTTGATAATCCAGCAACTCCTGATGTAAATGAATCCTTTGGAAAAGCAATATTTATGGGTCCACTTATTAGGCAAAGTGATGGAAGTTTAAAACCTACAGGAGAATACTTAGCTCCTGCATTTGTTGGAGTAAAACTACTTTATTCTTCGCCCGACAAATCAAGTAAAGAATCAACAATACGCGAATATGGATGGTCTGCCGGTAACAACACTGCCGATTGGCACGGTCCATTTGACGGAATTGGTTCAGATGAAGACAGATATCAAGTGTTAAAAAATATTTCCAATGTTTCAAATTATGTTGATAAACCAACTCACGAATTAATGACAAATAGCCGAATGTGGTCAATTATGACATTTGGCCCATATGATATTGCTCCTTCAGATTCAATCAAAATAGTGTTTGCCGAAATAGTGAATGGTATTCCATATTCCCAAGCTATCGACATTGATAATTATCCTGTTAATACTGTAAATACTTTAAGCAGAAATATTTTTAGGGAAACTGTTGATAGAGTTCAATTAACATTTGATAATAATTTAAATCATCCGGACCCACCGGCCGCTCCAAAATTTATTGTAGATTACAATCGTGAAGATGAATCAGTTGCAAATGTACTTTACTGGAAACCTGATATGGAATCACTTGCTGATCCTGATGATGGAGAAAATGACCTTGCCGGATATATTATTTATCGTTCCAATTATTTGCAAATTGGTCCTTGGAATGTTGTGGATACTGTCTTTGTTGCAGAACAAGAATATTTTGATGGATTAGAATATAAGTATGTTGACAGTAGCGTTGAAGTGGGCGAATCTTATTATTACGCACTTACAGCTTTTGATACTGGAAGAGATTCTTGGAATATTAATACGTCCGTAAAATTTAGTGAAACAAACTCAAATAGAGTTCCACCACTGGAGAGCTCAATATTTGCAAATAGAATGATTACTACTTTTGTTGCAACATTGCCACCTAAAGAAACAATGGATGAAGTTCTTGTTGTTCCAAATCCATTTGTTATTGGGCAAGGCAGTTCACGCCCCGGCGAAGGAGATCAAATTCAGTTTGTAAATATTCCAAATCCTTGTACAATTAGGATTTATACAATCCGTGGCGATATTGTTAAAACAATAAATGTAAGTAAAGATGTGGGTGCAATTGTTTCGTGGAATCAAATTACAGATTTTGGACAGTTTGTTACTAGCGGAATTTACATCTATCACATTGAATCTAAGTTTGGAACAAAGATTGGTAAACTAGCTATAGTTAGATAAAGATTAATAAAAAACGATTATGAAAAAAATTAAAATAAGTATATTCACAATAGTCTTAATTAGTGCAATTATGCCTAAAACTTTTTTTGCACAGGAATTTAAAAAAACAGCAACTTCTGGATTTACATTTTTGCAAATTCCGGCATCTGCACGCACAGCCTCTTTGGGCGAAGCATCCACAGCATTATCCGACATTAATTCCGATGCGGTTTTTAGAAATCCTGCTGCATTAGGATTTTCTACAAATTTACATTCATTATCAACTTCGTATGCACCTTGGTTTGCAGATATTAAAAATTATGCTTTCAGTTACTCGTACAAATCCGAATATGGTGTTTTTGGAATTGGTGTAATGGTACTTGATTATGGCTCTATTCCAAGAACTGTGGTTGGCTCTGGCCAAAAAGTATTTGAAATTATAGGTGATTTTAAAGCCAATTCATTAGTGACGGGTCTTAGTTACGCAAAAAAGCTAAATGATAAATTCTCTTTTGGAGTTACACTTAAATATGTAAATGAAAAAATTGACATCTATAATGCAAATAACATACTTTTTGATGGTGGTGTTCTTTATTATACTGGTCTTTCCTCTTTTAGAATTGCAATGAGCATCCAGAATTTTGGTATCGATTCAAAATTTATTAACGACGATTTCAAAATGCCTGCCGTTCTTCGTCTTGGCGCTGCAATTGAGGCAATTGGAGATATGAACTCAGATTATAGATTAACAATGATTTTAGAAGCTCTTCATCCAAACGATGGCGATGAAAGGGTAAGTTTGGGTAGCGAATTTTCCTGGCATAACATAATTATGCTTCGTGGTGGATATAAATTTTTCTATGATGAAGAATCTTATAGTTTAGGTTTTGGAATAAATCCTCAAATTGGTTCTCCAATTAATTTCGATTTTGCATATTCAGATTATAACCGCTTGGGTAATATTATGAGATTTACAGTTCAGTTAGGAGTAACAGAATGAAAAGAGGAATTGTGAATGGAAAAAATAAAAAAGGTAGTAATAGATTAATAATCAATTTACGATTTGTGATAATTCTGTTTAGTTTTTGGATATTCTATTTTGGAACAGCTACCGCCCAATTGAAAAGTATTGAACCATATTTTGGATATTCTACTGCATTAAATAAAAGATTAGATGTAACAAAAGCCATTGCATACAACGGTGGAGCGAGAATCAAATTTCAAATTTATAACGATGCATCTCTGCGTCTCCACTTTGGTTATAAATTATTTTCAATTGACCAAACAAACGCAATTGAGCAATGGAAGTGGAAATTTTGGGATGAGCGATATTCAAAAACTATTCAATCTAACTTAAACGCTTTTAAGGAATTATCTGTTGAAATTGGTACAATTCAGAAAATGGATGTAATTCCGGTACTTTTGGATTTTACATACGATTACAATGTAAGCGATAATTTTACTTTGGTGCCTTCCATTGGTGGCGGAGTTTATTTTTATACTCGCAGACTATACATAACAGAATCGTGGACAAAAAGTTTTGATGATATAAATTATGATTTTAGTTACTCATATAGAAATTTTACTCCTGATAAATCTGGAAATCCTATTCTACTGTTTGGGGGAATGCAAATGAATTATAAATTGTTTGAATATTTCCATCTGCAATGCGAAGTAAATTATAGTCACATATTTTCTACCGCCGATTCTTTTGGATATAAAGAATTTCCCTTTAATGATGAACTCACTTTTAACTTTGGAATTAATATAATATACTAATCCTATGAAAAAAATAATTAATATTTACATTTTTGTTTTAATAATGATTTCTTCAAGTATTTATTCTCAAGAAGAATATTTCTTTGGAGCAAATGCCAATTATTTAATTCCAATTGGTTCTTTCTCGAATAGATTCGAAAATTCTGTTGGAACTACAATCTATTTTGGGAAAAAAATATCAACAGATTTTTCTTGGGTTGGCAAACTTGACTATATGAAATTTGACAAGCTAAATAATGAGAAA